>CAYVLI010000550.1:0-1509 GCA_964452105.1 uncultured Nitrospinota bacterium | reverse complement strand
TTCGGCGTGTTGAGTGAAGCTCCCACCCTTAAAAGGGTGGGTATCCTTATGTCGTTCCTGCTCCCCTTCGTCTTCACGGCTACTCGAGATTTCCCTGATTTCGCCAGCCCACGGTAGGAGAGGCATCTTGCCGCGATTTTGCGCCTAGAAGGGGCTCCTACATTTTTTGTTCTACTACAACTACTTTTTCACGGCACATAGATAGATAGTTGAGAAATGGAGTGTAGTAAAGTATATCCGGTCTCCAGGGTTTCAACGGGATGCAGCCGGAAACTCGAGGGGTGGAGAAGATTGTGTTCGAGGGGCGATGAGGCGCAGGGGTGAAGTTTTTTGAGGTGCGGGTTGGTATCAGGGTATAATGCATTATTCGATTTCCCCTGCACTTAACTTATACCGGGAGGGTGGAGCCATGGCGGAGATAAAATATGATGTGGTGGTGGTAGGCTGCGGACCTGGGGGTTCCATGGCGGGCCGGTCGGCGGCCTTGAATGGGATGAACGTTCTGATAATCGAGAAGAAGAGCGCGGTGGGCATACCCAACCACTGCAACGAGTGCATAGCCGCTCCTCATTTATGGGAGGAGCGATTGGGGTTCAAGCTCAACCCCAGCGTATATTCGCAGCGCATCACCAGGTTCACCATAGTAGCGCCATCGGGGAAGATGACGCCGGCCCTGGAGAACGATTGCATCATGGTGGAGCGGAACATTTTCGACAGGACGCTGGCGGAAGAGGCCATCCGGGCTGGGGCGCGACTCATGCTTAACACAAAGGTTGTCGGGCTTACCAGGGAAGGGGACAGGGTGACCGGTGTCGCGATAGAGCATGGGAAAGCAAAGGAAGAGATAGGCGCGCGGGTGGTAATCGGCTGCGACGCCAACAACATCGTGGCGAAAGCTGCGGGGATAAAAGGGCCGGATGAGCCGAGCAACTGGCTGGTGAAAGAGTTCGCTGGTGTGCGGGGGCAGGATCCCGAGACATGTTACACTTACATGAGCCCGCGCTGGGCTCCCGAACTGCACGCGCCGCACATGCCCAAGGGACCGGATACTGCGAACCTTTCCGTGGGAATACCCCGGGGGCACAGTCTCACTTTGACCCAGGCCTGGGATGAACTGATGAAGCACCCCGTGGTGAGGGAGTTCTTCGGGAACGCCAGCCCGGTGCGCATCTCAGGCGGCAAGGCACCCGGCGGAGGTCTGTGGCCGAAGCCTTACGGTAACGGTGTGATGCTGGCGGGGGACGCCGCGGGCCATATGTGGGAGGCCAACGGCGGGGGCATAAACCCGGCCATGATGGCGGGGAATTTCGCCGGTGAATTCGCCGCAAAGGCCGTACGACAGGGGGATACCTCCGAGAAGGCGTTGGCCGCTTATCACGAGAAATACCTATCCACGGTGGGGAAGACGAACGCAGTTCAGCACGAGGCCAAAGAGTTGCTGGACAGGGTTATCGCCACGGATGAGCTTATCGAACGTGCGGTGGACGAGATAGGAAAGGAGCTGGTGGG
>CAYVLI010000549.1:0-1556 GCA_964452105.1 uncultured Nitrospinota bacterium | reverse complement strand
ATTGAATATTATTTATGAGACGCGATGCTAAAAGGGAGGCTCTACCGCCTCCAGGTCATCGTATGAGTAACCGAAGCCAAGCCTGATATTCCCGTTAACCTCCCCGAGGGTGGCGCCTTTTTCTATGGCTTCCATAGCCGGATAGAAAAGGTTAACCGTCTTCCTCTCCGCTTCCTCCCTCAGCTTGAGAAGGGCAGGCTTCAAGGAGTCCATACTGCGCTCCTGCTTGAACCTCTTGAACCGCTCTATGTGATTCCTGACCAATTCTTCCTGCACCTCATGAACTCTCATCTCTTTTTCTTTATCATCGTCGGATATCGCCCGGTTCACGCCGATAACGATCCTTTCACCCGACTCTATCTGCTTCTGGACCTTAAGGCCCTCCTTATCAATGAGGTTATAGACCCAGTCCGTATGCTGGGCTTTGACCATCCCTCCCATATCATCGATTTCATCGATGATTTTACTAATCTCTTCTTCCATCTTGTTGGTCAGCGCTTCAACGAAGTAGGAGCCGGCCAGCGGGTCCGCAACGTTAGCAACACGGCTTTCGTAAGACAGAATCTGCTGGGTCCTCACTGCAAGTTGAACGGACTCCTCCGTGGGCAGTCCCAGATTCTCATCGTAGGAGCATGTGTGTAGAGACTGCGTTCCGGCAAGTATGGCAGCCATAGCCTCCACGGTTACCCTGACGACGTTGTTAAGCGGCTGCTGGCGGGTCAGCGAAGAACCGGCGGTGTGGACATGAAATTTATATTTCAGGGCCCTGGGATTCCTGCCCCCGAATTCATCATGTATCATCCTCGCCCATAATCGTCTTGCGGCCCTTAACTTGGCTATCTCTTCAAAGAAATCCATCTCTGCGCTGGCGGTGAATGTTATGCGGGGGGCAAGGTCGTCGATAGATATTCCTCTCCCAAGGCCCTCCCTCAGATATTCCTTTGCGAGGGCGAAGGTAAAAGCTATTTCCTGCGGGGCATTGACGCCATTCTCCCGGATATTGTACCCGTCCACGCTCAAAGGATTCCATCTGGGCACATGGTCGATGCAGTACTCCACGCAATCTATGGCCAATTTCAGCGCCAGGTCCGAAGGCACAAAACTTCTCTTGTAACCGCAGAAAGGATCGCCCAGCGTGTCGTTGAGAATGGTTCCTCGCAGCTCGCTGAAATTAAAACCCTTTCTCCCGGCGGCCACGAGATAAAAAGCCATGAGCATGGTGGAGCCTATGGTGCTCAGATTGACGCTGATATTTTCCAGCGGAATGCCCTCTATGAGCATTTCCATATCCTGTATCGAGGAGACCGGCGCACCCTGAAGCCCGATATCACCCCTGGCCAGAGGGTGGTCCGCATCGACCCCGGAGTTGGTTGGAATGTCGAAGGCTATGTTAACGGCGTTCTCCCCCTGCTCTATCAAGTACCTGACCCGCTGGTTCGTCTTCTCGGGCGACCCGAAACCGCAAAGCTCCCTCCGGCTCCACAAACGCCCCCTGTACATATTGGGGTAGATTCCCCTGGTATAAGGATAAGAGCCCGGGTCATTGAGGTCTTCGT
>CAYVLI010000548.1:0-1595 GCA_964452105.1 uncultured Nitrospinota bacterium | reverse complement strand
GATTTTACACTTAGCCCTTTTTCGGGAAGTAGCGGTAGCACTCTTCGTCCTTCACGAAGAATGCCGGCTGCCCATAGAGCAAGTACTCGTCAAGATTAAATATAGATATCCCCATCAGCCTCACCGGCCTGATTCCGATTTCGATCTTCTTGGTTATGGCAGGCCAATATACACCTTAATCCTCTGTCCAAATTTTGGAGAGTATTATATACATGATGATTACGACAATTGATTAGGGTAAATACCCCCAACGGCTTTACCCGCCCCCTCACGCGCCTCCCGGATAGCCACCGCCACCTGGAAATTGACCCGCTCCTTTTTGACCAGTTCTTGTAACTCAGGGTCCCTTCCAACGCGCTCGTTTAGGATGTGCAGGGCATCTCTTTTCCTCGCCATGTTTATTCCCTCATGTTCAAAAATCTGCCTCCGCGAAAAGGATCACCCTTTTCCAGTTGTTTTCAAAGACTGGCCACCCCTTCACGGATACCCCATCCGTACTTGCGCTTACCCCCTCCCCTGTCCGCATCACCTCATCGTGGACCAGAACTTCAATAGGAAGCGGTTTCGGAGGATAATTACAGCCCTCTGCCCCGACACGTCTTGTCAAGCTGCCGTTGTCGTATATGGTGGCCACTCCAGGCCGGAAATGGAGCATTCTGTAAACGATAGCCTCACAGGATACATTGGTAAAAATGTCCCTCAGCTCCAGTAGGTCATAACTGGTATTCCTGCACATAGGGAGGAAGAACCGTTCAGGCATAAGCAAGCACGAGGCCCCGAGGTTGGCCCAGTGATGGCGAATCGATTTGTCCTCTATATCCAGAAGCCGCTCGAAGATCTCATGGGCGAGTGCAAAGCACTGCTGTTCGTAGCGGAGGTCCTTGTTGATGAGAAATTCGGTTAGGTCTCCCACTTTTCTGACGGACACGCGCAGACCAGAAGGAAGTTCCACTTTGAAGGTTTGCTGTTCAAAGTCGCGTACTATAAAGAAGGGATTCACCGGAGGGGTGTCTATACCGCATGCCGCAATGATATTTTCTACAAGGTCGTCAATTTTGCCTTGCCCTGATATCATAACTGATCGTTGATCTTTTCCTTCAATTTTTTCAGAGCCGCTGGATTGCGTTTCTTTTTTCTCGTTGTTTGACTGGCCAGGAAGTTGAGGTAATCCAGAGCGGACCCCCTCTTTTCTTCATCGAGTTCACGGAACAAATTTACCATGGTTTCCTCTATCTTGTCCAACCTGGAAAAACCGCTGTCCCTGGTTCTGTATCGCTCAAGCATGAAGACAAACCAGTCTTCGGTAGGAGTGCCCCCTGTAGCGCCAGCAGCTTCCGCCACGGCAGGGCTTTTAAGGAACTGCATCTCGTCGTAGCAGATACCCAGGCCATTAAACTTATCCTCATTATACACGAAGTTTCTCAACCCCTCGGGTAGATCGTAAAATCCAGAAGAATGAAGCATCTCTTGCCTTATCTGTTCTGGAGACCTGAAAGAGGAGAGCTCACTTTTAAACATAGGCCCTTCACCTGTAAGCAGCCATACAGGGTTGACGTCCGTGTTTTCGACGATCCGCTTCAGAATGATTGGGGACG
>CAYVLI010000547.1:0-1628 GCA_964452105.1 uncultured Nitrospinota bacterium | reverse complement strand
ATAGCAATCTATTTCATAGCTCTGTTTCCCATCTTCACTTATCAAACCGAGCATTCCGATTTCTTCCGCCAGAGTGGTTTTTATCCTAAGACTCCCAGTAGGTAGTTCTTCCTGCCCTCACTGTTCTGGTGGCTAACGAGATAAAAACGATATTTCTCGAGCAGAATTATTGCAAGCTGGCGCTTTATAATTTAGGGCACCTCTATATCCTATATATGGTGGTCACATTTATCGGAATGAGTTTGCTATATCTACTATATATTTGAGTTCTTTGAAATGCGCGATAATCTTTGATAACTTAGACTCTTTAATATCCTCTGGTTACAACCCCTAACGACAGCGAAATTCTCCAGGCCATAAAGAATATAGCCTTGTATTTTAATGAGTTACAGCTCTGACAATTGGAGAGCTTCCCCATAATCTGATGTAATCCCGCATCAACGGCGGGTTTGAGGCCGATGACGCCGGTTCGGTCGAAAAATGACACCTTGGATTTCCCCCCTGTTTTACACACAATTATTGGTCTGGAACCCCTTAAATATAAAAGGAAATCCCGCCTTAACCTTGGATTTGCGCATCTATTCTATGAGGGGGTATATAACAGATGGCAGATAACGGGTGCATGATGAATCTGTGTTCATCTGTGTCCATTTGTGGTTATTTTCTTCCTGTTGTCTTTGTAGCGCAACGGTTTTATCATGTATCGGGCATCCTGTTCCGGGGTTGCTTGAGCAACGGGGGGGTAGGAGCAACCCCGCTGAACGCCGGGCTGCGAAGCGTAGCATACCTGCATATTACCCCCGGTATTTTGAAATGTAGGGGCGCACGGCCGTGCGCCCTGCGGAACGCTGGGCTCCAGGGGATATGAGGAGGATAATTGTATTGCAAGATGGCGTGGAAGGCATGTAATATTTCCCCTTGAGAATCATAAATTTCATGAAGAGCTAAAACCTATGCTTTTAAAAGCGAGAGGATTTCGATATGGGAGACACGCTGAAGGACAAGGTGGCCCTTGTGACGGGCGGCAGCACAGGCATCGGCAGGGCCGCCTCGATGCTCCTCGCCAGGAAAGGGGCTAAGGTGGCGGTGGCGGATGTGAACGTTGAGGAAGCCGAAGAAACCGTTCGCATGATAATGGAGGCGGGGGGCGAAGCCATCTTCGTCAAAACCGATGTCTCCAAGACCGCCGATGCGGAAACCATGGTAAACAGGACGGTCGAGGCTTTCGGAGGCCTCCACTGCGCCGTAAACAACGCAGGCGTGGGCGAGATCGAGGGCCGCACCCATCTCTACCCTGAAGAGAAGTGGGACTGGATAATAGACATCAACCTCAAGGGCGTCTGGCTATGCATGAAGTACGAGCTGACCCATATGATGGAACAGCGCGGCGGAGCAATCGTCAACGTCTCATCGGCGGCAGGCCTGATAGGCACAGTATTCCATCCCGTCTATTCAGCCAGCAAACACGGGGTGGTGGGGCTGACCAAGTCCGTGGCCCTCCAGTACGCAAAGAACAACATAAGAGTAAACGCGGTTTGCCCGGGCCCTATCAGTACGCCCATGACGCGGGGCGTCATCGAAGACCAGCCCAAGTATGAGAGGGCTAATATCACGGCGACCCCCATGGC
>CAYVLI010000546.1:0-1634 GCA_964452105.1 uncultured Nitrospinota bacterium | reverse complement strand
AAAATGTCCGTAGTTAAAATTATCGATATCGTCGGTGAATCCCCAAACAGCTGGGGAGATGCCATGAAAAATGTCATTGCTGAAGCCCAGAAAACGCTCAGGGGCATCACCAGGATAGGCGCCAAAGAGTTCGACGTCCGGATGAAGGACGATCAGGTGGACGTTTACAGGGTCAGAGCCGAAGTCTCTTTCCGCATAGAGCGTTAGCTTTTCGGTGAACAAAAAATGCGGGCGGCGCCCGGAAAGAAGAAGCGCCGCCCGCATTTTTTAATTCAACAATCTATCTCAGGCCCGTTCCTTTAACTCGTCACGCAGCACCCGCTTGAGTATCTTCCCCTGCGGGTTTTTAGGAAGCGTATCCCGGACCTCATACGAACGCGGAATCTTATAAGCGGCCAGCTTCTGGCGGCAGAATGCCTCCAACTCTTCCTCCGTGGCGCTCTGACCCTCTTTGAAGACCACGTACGCTCTGGCGAGCTCACCTTTAGCCTGGTCGGGCGCACCAACAACCGTCGCCTCGAGGACGGCAGGATGCGCGTAAAGAACGTCCTCGATCTCCTTGGGGTAGATGTTGAAGCCGCCGGTTATTATCATGTCCTTGAGACGGTCCACAATATAGAAATAGCCGTCCTTATCCCTGCGGCCCATGTCTCCAGTGTGCAGCCACCCGTTGCGGAACGTTTCTTCGTTGGCTTCAGGCATATTCCAGTACCCCAGCATGCACGTCGGTCCGCGCTTCATGATAATCTCGCCCACATCGCCGTCCGGGAGCTCTTTGTCGTTCTCATCCACGATCTTCGCCTCAAGGCCTGGCAGAACGTGGCCGCAGGAGCCGGGTCTCCTCTCCCTGTTCAGGTCCTCGAAGGTTATTGCACCGCAGGACTCCGTTTGCCCGTATGCTTCGATTATTATGATGCCGAACTTCTCTTCAATTTCCCTCATCACGTGTATGGGCACCGGCGCCGCGCCGGTGATACCGAGCCTCAACTTGCTCATGTCGTGTCTGGATGGGTCGAAGGTGTCCAGCATAAATGAGTACATGGTAGGTACGCCGAAATATATGGTTGTCCCATACTTGCCGATATCCCGGAGTACCGCCTCCGGGTCGAAGCGCTCATGTATGACGACTCCGTCTCCAGCTGCGACCACATTCGCTATGAAGACCAGCACGGCGAAGGCATGGAAGAAGGGCAGCGCACAGACCGTGCTGTCGCTTTCCGTGTAGTAGCCCGCCTCGGTCATGGCGGATACGGTGGCTATGAACCCGTTATGGGGCAGGACTGCTCCCTTGGGCTTCCCGGTGGTGCCGGAGGTGTACATTATCTGGGCGGGATCGATGGGGTTTATTCCCCTATCATCGATGCGCTCAGCACCCTGCCCTATCTCGGCGTAGGGAATGGTATCCGGTACCACCTCAGGGCTTACCATGATGACTCCCTTCAGGGAGGGCATGTTTGGCCTTGCCGCTTCGACCCTGTCCTTGAAGATGGAGGAGGTTATAAGATAATTGGCGCCTGAGTCGTTTATCACATACTCGATTTCCCGCTGGGTAAACATGGGGTTCATGGAAACTGATACCCCGCCGCTCTTCCAGATGCCATAGTAGGACTCGAGCACCTCGTGGCAGTTGGGCA
>CAYVLI010000545.1:0-1635 GCA_964452105.1 uncultured Nitrospinota bacterium | reverse complement strand
GCTTTGACTGCCCGAATGAACTCTGATAAATAAATCACAGTGCCATTTTGATAGGTTAATGAAACTGACATAAATAAATCATTCAACCTGTTCCAGTTCATCTCACTTAACCTGTAAAACAGTAAAGGGGGACAATCTCCGTGGCGAAATACGAAAAACTCTTCGAACCCATAACAATCGCCAAAGTTAATGTTAAGAACCGTGTGGCCTTCGCGCCCACAGGCATGGGGACAGCCGGACCCAACGGTGAAATCACCGACCAATCCCTGTGTCACTATATAGCCAGAGCGAAAGGCGGCGCAGGCTGGATCACCATCGAGCACAGCATGTGTACCTACAAACACACAAAAGGCCCCATCGGTTTCCATACCAACCTCAACTTCAGGGGAATGTGGGAGCTATCCCACGCCATCCACGCCTTCGGCGCCGCTGCAATCGTCCAGCTCAGCATAGGGCTGGGTGCTCAGTACTTCCGCGGCCGCAGAACGGAAGTGGAGCTGGTGGCCCCATCCCCCATCCCTTACAGGGTGCCCGCGGGCACAATATGCCAGGGCCTGAAACACTGGGAAGGCACGGAAGGCCAGATGCCCAGAGAGCTCACCACCGAAGAAATCGAAGAACTCGAGGACGATTTCGTCAGGGCCGCGCTCCGCATCAAGCAGGCCGGGTTCGACGGCATAGAGATACACGGCGCCCACGGCTACCTGCTCGGCGCTTTCCTTTCACCCCTCTCCAACCAGCGCAGCGACAGGTACGGCGGCTCCTTCGAGAACAGGCTGAGCCTCCTGCAAAACATCTACCGTAAGACCAGGGCCGCCGCCGGGAGCGATTTCCTTCTCGGATTTCGCATAAGCGGCGACGAACACATCGAAGGCGGCCTCTCAATTGAAGATACCTGCCGGATAGCTCAAATCATGGAGAAGGAGGGGGTGGATTTCATCCACCTTTCATCCGGCCGCTACGAGGCCCTCAACCACCTCTTCCCCGATAAGGAAGGCGTCATCCTGCCCGAAGCGCAGGCCGTGAAAAATGCGGTGGATAAAGTCCCTGTCCTCTGTCCCAACGTGCATAGCCCCTCCCTGGCGGAACACGCCATCCTCGAAGGCATGACGGACGTCATATCACTCTCGAGAGGACTCATCGCAGACCCCGAATGGCCCAATAAAGCCAGAGATGGAAGGGAAGAAGAGATAACCCGGTGCATCCTCTGCAACAACTGTTTGAAAACCCTGTTCAGCGGCTTCTCCGTCCGCTGTGCAGTCAATCCCGAGGTAGGGCGCGAGCGTTTCCTGCCTGAGTACTACCCTCCCCCGCTGGGATTCAAGTAGCAGTTTTCCAGGTCATACAGGTTAGGTAAAAAGGTCTGGAGGGAACCCCTCCAGGCCTTTTTTAAGCTCAATACTTGATAAGCGGGCAGAAAATGACGAAAAGAAGAAATGTACCTTGAAATTTCTTGCTATTTCTAAAGATATACTTGCAGCACCATCAGTACTATTATATATACAGCCGAGCAGGAGTGTGCCGTATGTTTATAATCACCTTATTTTTTACAAATTTGGCGCAGGGAGACAAAAACATCTACACACAGATTCAATAATGAAGTGCAACGCTTGGGGTAGCGGAAAGGAAGATGCT
>CAYVLI010000544.1:0-1652 GCA_964452105.1 uncultured Nitrospinota bacterium | reverse complement strand
GACAGGTCTTTCCCTCATTTCATAGACCACTTCTGACTGAGGGTCCATTTCTTCTGTTCAGAAGAACACTTTGATGAATGGAAAACGTTGCGCCCTGCCGAGCAGGGGTTTCTCATCACCTTCGAGCAAAGCGCGAAAATTTGCAAGGCCTTCTACGGCGGCTTCTTCGAAGCCGTGCGGCAGGACGAATGATGCTGATAACTGTGTTTCATCTTTTTATAGTGAGTGTTTAAAACAATGGGCAAAATCGCAGACCTTGTCTTGAAAGACGGAATGATACTGGACGGCGCCGGAGGCCCCTCATACCTTTCGGATGTGGCCGTGATAGGCGATGAGATAGCGGCCATTGGAGACTGTGCGGAATTCCAGGCTGCGGAGACGCTCGACTGCCGCGGCCTGACCGTATGCCCGGGGTTCATAGATACCCACAGCCACTCGGACCTCATGCTCCTGAAAGAGCCGTTGGCTCCGGAAAAAGTGATGCAGGGGGTTACCACCGAGCTTCTGGGGCAGGACGGCATAGCGGTTGCCCCTATACGCCCCGAGCATAAGGATGGATGGCAGCGCCACCTCTCGGGTTTGCTGGGCGATCCGGGTTTTCAGTGGGACTGGACGGAATATGACGGGTACTTCCAGCGGCTCGAGGACGCACGACCATCTGTCAATGCACTCTCCCTGGCGCCTCACGGTACGCTGCGCCAGTGGGTCATGGGGATGGAAGACAGGGCCCCGACTTCCTCCGAGCTAAGGGAGATGGCCGCGCTGATGGATGAGCAGATGGAGGCCGGCTGCGTGGGCCTGTCCACGGGCCTCATATACCCGCCCTGCATCTACGCAGAACGGGAAGAGATGATAGCGCTCTGCTCGGTTGCCGCCAAATACGGCGGCTTCTTCGTGGTGCATATGCGCAGCGAAGGCTACTACATCGAGGAGGCTCTTGGCGAGGTTATCGCCATAGCCGGGAAAGCCGGTGTTCCCCTCCACATTTCTCATCTCAAGGTGGCGGGCAGGGATAATTTCGGCAAATCGAAGCGCATCCTTGAGATGATCGACGAGGTCAGGGAAGGCGGCATGGACCTCACCTTCGATCAGTATCCCTACCTGGCCGGCTGCACCATGCTCCAGGCCATACTCCCATCGTGGACTTTCAAGGGCGGCCCTGATAAGCTGCTGGAGCGGCTCAACAGCAAGCCAGACCGCGACAGGATAAAAGAGCGCTTCCGTTCTGGCGCCGGGGAGAGCTTTGTCAAGCTGTCGGGTTGGGAAGGGGTGGTGATCTCGGGAGTGCACACGGAGAAGAACAGACCACTGGAGGGGAAGAACCTCCTGGAAATAGGCCGCCTCAGCGGGAAAGACCCTGCGGACGCAGCCATGGACCTGCTGATCGAAGAAGAGCTTGCGGTCTCCATGATCTGTCATCTAATGGATGAGGCGGACGTACGGCGCATCATGCGGCACCCCGCCCAGATGGTCTGCACGGACGGTATCCGCGGCGGCAAACCCCACCCGCGGCTCTATGGGGCCTATCCCCGAGTCCTGGGCCGATACGCCCGCGACGAGAAGGCGCTGAGCCTTCCCCGGGCCGTTCATAAGATGACCGCACTGCCCGCCAAACGCCTGGGGCTGACGGACAGGGGTCTGCTCAGGGAAGG
>CAYVLI010000543.1:0-1653 GCA_964452105.1 uncultured Nitrospinota bacterium | reverse complement strand
CGGGGCGACCTGGACTATTCCCCTTACCTGAAGTTCCTGAAATCCTTCCCTGGGTCCATAGTTATGGAAGTAATGGGACTCACCGAAGACGCAAGGAAAAGGGCGCTGGAAAGCAGAAACAACCTCTTGAAACTCCTGCATGAACAAGAAAGACACGCCCTTTAAGATATGGTTCCATAAATATGCTGTCGTAAGCTGATAAGGCGGGATTCTTCTCTTCACCATGGCGGCCCTTTGAATGACAGTGAATCCTGAAGAAGTCCCTTACAACCCCACACTTTAGTGTGGGGTTGAATACTTTCCTTTTTAGGGGGTTTGAGGGATAGACGCGCTGATACAATAGATAATTTCCTTTAAGATGCTCCGCCCTCCAGGGCGGGGAGGTTCACTGGATTACGAGTATTGTAAAATGCTCAGCCTCTGGGGGGGTGGGGGGGGTGAGATGTCATGCTGAGCGAAGCGAAGCATCTCGCAAAAGACTGAGATAACGGTAAGATAAGAGAGATTCTTCGCTACGCTCAGAATGACAGCAAAGATATTTTGAGCGGCTTCCGATAAGGCACGCAGGCCTTCCTCTGGATACACTAACAAATAAAATCATCATGAAAGAATAGGGGTAATCGTTCAAAATAGCCTGGAGGGCTCCGCCGTAGCGGGGGTAGACGTTGACTCGACGCTGCTATATAATAAACACCAGTTTTTACGGCGCGGCTCATGGAAAAAAGCATCGGATCGGATCAAAATGAAGAAGGTCCGCGTAAAATTCTGCGGTGGCTGCAATCCTCATATAGATCGCGGGAAAGTGTGCCGGAAAATAAGCGAGCTTATGGTTGGTGAAGGTTTTCAGTTTACCGTAGAAGAGGAGGCCCAGGCCGACCTCCTGTTGCTCATCGACGGCTGCCCCACAAGCTGCAATTCTACCGAGATGGAGATCGCTAAAAGTCTGGTGGTAAGAATAGCCGGAGAATCGGTTAACATGGAAAAAGTCAAGGAATCCGATATAGCCGGGGAAGCCGTGAAAGCCATAAGGTCGCAGCTTTAAGCAAAGGCGCATTTCAATAAAGCTGGATTCCCGCTCCCCGATCAAGTCGAGGACAAGTTTCGCGGGAATGACAATTGTAGGGTGGGCTTTGCCCACCAAACGGCTGCCGGGTCTCCGCACCCGACAGCACAGTGCGAAAAAACATTATATGAAACGAAATAATTTACTGCACATAGCGAAGGGGAGAGATAACCCCTCCCTGGCCCTCCTCGTTGCGGGGAGGGCTTGGGTGGGGTTTATTCATTCAAATAATCGAGTTTTGAAGTTTTAACGCCTCAAAAGGGAGAACAGGATATGGAAATCCGAACCGGCAAGGATTACAGGGACAGCTTGCGGGACATGAAGCATAGGGTCTTCGTCTTCGGGGAAAAGGTGGACGACGTGACCAAACACCCATCCATCATACCCCATATCAACTCGGCCGCCATGACTTACGAAGTCGCGGAACAGCCGGAATACGCAGACCTCATGACCGCCAAATCACATCTCACGGGCGAAACGGTGAACCGCTTCACCTATATCCATCAGAACCCTCAAGACCTGGTCAAGAAGGTCAAGATGCTCCGGATGCTGGGACAGCAGACGGGCACCTGCTTCCAGCGCTGCGTGGG
>CAYVLI010000542.1:0-1656 GCA_964452105.1 uncultured Nitrospinota bacterium | reverse complement strand
GAGCATTGCCGGGGAACAGCCAGGATCGCCACGGCGCTGGGCGATGCACTGATAGAGAAAGAAGGAATCGAACTTAACCTCGACCACGTAATCGCCGGCGCCGTTCTGCACGATATCGGTAAATTGCTGGAATACTCTTCGAATGGAGGCAAGACCGAACTCGGAAAATACCTCCTCCATCCACAATTGGGGGCCGGTATCTGCATGAAAGCGGGGCTGCCGGCTGAGGTGGTCAACATAGTTCAGTATCACAACACCCAGGGAGAAATCCCTGTGAGGACCCTGGAACTGGAGATAATCCGTGCAATGGATTCCTGCCATGCCGACTCCATGCTCAGGAAGCATGCGGGTTTGACTCTGCGCGATGTCTTCAGCGGGTCAACTCCAAAAACCCACAAGAAATAGTTTTTCGGGAGAGTCGTTAAGCTCAGGTCTGGAATATGGAAAACAGGGTAACTCGCTTATTGGATGTCAGACATCCCATCATTCAGGGTCCCATGCGGTTCATAACCATGGCGGAGATGGCCGCGGCCGTATCCAATGCAGGTGGATTCGGCTTGATAGCCGCCTCCTCCCTGCCAGGCGATGAGCTTCGCAAACAGATAGGCAAGGCCAGGGAGCTCACCGATAAACCGTTCGGGGTCAATATATCTCTGAGGAGGCCTAACGCCCCGGAAGCAATCGAAATCATTATAGACGAAGGCCTTAAGGCGATTACCACATCCGCCGGAGACCCGGCGCGCTTCATCGATCGCCTTAAAGCAGCAGACATCAAGGTTCTACACGTTGTACCAAGCGCCAGGCTGGGTAAGAAAGCCGAACAGGCGGGGGTTGATGCGGTGATAGCCGAAGGCGTGGAATCGGGCGGTCACCTGAGCTATGATGAAGTGACCACCATGGCCCTCATTCCCCGGGTGGCGGATGCCGTTACTATTCCGGTGATAGCCGCCGGTGGAATCGGTGACGCCAGAGGCTTCCTGGCCGCCCTATCTCTGGGCGCCGAAGGTGTGCAGATAGGCACTCGCTTCCTGGCCACCAGCGAGTGCGCAGTAAGCGACAGCTACAAGAAAGCCATTCTAAAAGCGGCGGAGACCGACACCGTCATAATAGAAAGAGGCGTAAGTCCCATGCGAGCTCTTAAAAGTGAGGCCGTTTCCCAACTGCTAAAGATGGAAAGGAACGGCGCCACTCCGGAGGAAATCAAGAAGTTCGCCGAAGAACACGCCGTAGACCCCCTGAGCGGAGATGTGAACATGGGCATCGTCAGCACCGGCCAGGTGGCGGGCATGATAAAAAATATCCTCAGCGTCAAGGATGTAATCGATGAAATGGTAGAGGGGGGCAGAACGCTCTCCGAAAAATTGTATCAGCAGACCAGGTAAGATTATTTAAGTTCACTGTTAGATGTAACCCTGTCAAGGAGGTGTTCGGAAGTGGTGGAATTCGACAGAAGCATCCTGGGAGTCGAATACGACATGGGCGCCTATGAAATCACCAGGGAAGATATAATCAATTTCAGCCAAGCGCATAAAGAGATCAACCCGGTATTTTACGACGAGGAAGCCGCTTCTAAAACCAGCTTCGGCGGTGTTATAGCACCCCCCGCATTCTTCAATCAGGTGGTACTGCCCGAAGGATATCCGGATATCAAAATTG
>CAYVLI010000541.1:0-1660 GCA_964452105.1 uncultured Nitrospinota bacterium | reverse complement strand
TTTTTCAGGCTTCTCACTAATAAAGCGGAGAAACAAAAATGAAAGTCATTGCAGTTAACGGAAGTCCAAGAAAAAAATGGAATACGGCGACACTGCTTGAAAAAGCTCTTGAAGGCGCCGCCTCACAGGGAGCGGAAACAGAACTCATTCATCTGTACGAGCTCAGCTTTCAGGGATGCGTGAGTTGTTTTGCCTGTAAAACAAGGGGTGGCAAGAGCTACGGCAAGTGTGCGGTAAACGATGAGCTGACTCCCATCTTCGCAAAAATAGAGGGAGCCGATGGAATAATTCTGGGCTCTCCTATCTATTTTGGAATAGTAACCGGCGAGATGAGATCGTTTATGGAACGGTTGCTCTTTCCATATACGACCTATACCGATCCTCCGCGTGCTCTCTTCCCCGGGGAGATCAATACGGGGTTCATTTATACGATGAACGTCACGGAGGACCGGGTGAAGGATTTTTTCGATCAACACATCAGCATTAATGAGATGTTCCTGAAGAGGATATTCGGGTCCACGGAATCGCTTCTGAGCTTTGATACTTATCAGTTTGACGATTATTCGAAGGTGGTTGCAGACCGCTTCGATTCCGAGAAGAAAGCGAAGAGACGCAAGGAAGTATTCCCGGAGGAATGCGAAAAAGCGTACGAAATGGGTGTCAGATTCGCCAGGGCGCGGAATCGATAAAACCCGGATCGGTCATAAGAAACTCGCTTTTCTGAGGGAACCCTTTCGGGTAAATGTTTCCTCAGACGCCCTCCCCAAACTCTTTTGATACGGTCGGGGGGCGACGCGCCGCACCTCTACATGAGAGGGCAATAGTCTAACCTTGGAATGGTATAATAACTGGTGGCAGGTTACTCACGAGTGATAAAGGTATCTGACTATAGATGAAAGGAAAGAAGTGAAATGACAGAAAGAGAAGTGGTAATCGTGGACGGAGCACGCACTGCATTTGGCCGCATGGGAGGCGCCCTTAGGGATATCATTGCTTCGAAACTTGCAGGGATCGGAATCAGGGGGCTTCTGGAAAAAACCGGGATAAAGGAAAAGGCCCATGTGGATTGTGTCTTTCTGGGATCGGCCACCGGCTGCTCCCACTCCGGCAATCCTGCCCGATATGCGGTGCTCGATTCCGGCCTCGGATACGAGACTTCCGCATCGTATGTGGAAATGCAGTGCGGCAGTGCGATAGACTCCATCAATCACGCCGCCTGGAAAATCCTGGCGAACCATGCAGAGGTCATCATCGCCGGTGGCATGGAATCCTACAGTCAGATGGGAATAAAATTCTCCATGGCCACGCCCCCCTACAAATTAATACCACCGCTGCCTATCGCCCCACAGCTATCGCCGGTTCCTGAGGAGCGCATCGGTATGGGCATCACCGCAGAGAATCTGCAGGAAATGTACGATATCCCCCGAGAAGCATCGGATGAATTCGCCTATAACAGCCAGATGAGAGCCAAAGCAGCCATTGAAGCGGGCTATTTTGAAGAGGAGATCATACCTGTCACTATTCCTGCAACCCGAAAAACGCCTGCAGTCGAGTTCAAGTTGGACGAACATCCCCGACCCGACACCACGCTGGAAAAGATGGCCAAATTGCCGCCGGTGTTCAAGCAGGGCGGGACCGTAACCGCAGGAAATTCGTCGGG
>CAYVLI010000540.1:0-1682 GCA_964452105.1 uncultured Nitrospinota bacterium | reverse complement strand
TCCCCGGCGTGGTGGGCGTCAAGAGCAGGCACCTCATGAGCCAGGAAGAGCTTTCTGCTGCCATCAACACGCCCGACATCTGGGTGGACGTGGGCGCTTCCGAAAGGGAAGAAGCCCTCTCCCTGGGGATCGAAGTGGGAAACCCCATCCTCTTTCAGCCCAACTTCCGCTGCATGGCCGGCTCCACCGTCCTGAGCAAGGCCCTGGATAACCGGGCGGGCCTAACGGTGATGCTCACCGCCATGCGCGAAATAGCGGGGATAAAGCCCGATTATACCGTCTGTTTCGTCGGCACGGTCATGGAAGAGGTGGGCGCAAGGGGAGCCGGTGTAGCGGCGAACGGCATAAGCCCGGATGCGGCCATAACTCTGGATACGGTGCCGGGGACCGACCCCTCCACGGAGCCCTCACAGGTGGCCGTATCGGTGGGAGAGGGGCCCACCATACGCGTGGCCGACAGGGCCGCCCTGTATAATCGGCGGCTTACAAACGCAATCGTCGAGTACGCGAAGAGCACAGGCATACCCCATCAACTGGAGGTCTCGTCCGTGCTTACCGACGCTGCCACGGTACACCTCTCCGGCCGCGGCGTACCCGTCGCAGGAGTCTATATCCCCCGACGAAACGCTCACTCGCCGGCGGAGGTGGCCTCCCTCTCGGATATGGAGAACGCCGCGAAGCTCCTGGCCTCTTTCCTCTCCAGCCTGGATGCTACCAGTCTCAAAGCGCTGATAACCCGCTGAGCCGCACGATTTGACAGACTATAAGAAAAGGGCCTATATTATGAAATCGGGCAATTCCGGAACTATCTGGTAAAGGCGGGATTGCCCATTTTCTTTTAGAATAAACCCTCAAAAAATCCTATATGATGCTGTTTAAATTTTACGTTTATTGTCTGGTGTCATTCCCGCGAAACTTGTCCTCGACTTGATCGGGGAGAGGGAATCCAGTATTCTTATTTGTCATTCTGAGCGAAGCGAAGAATCCCGCCGGGATTATCGAGGCAGCCGGCCCCGTCATGGCGCGACGACTTCCTGTGTCGAATCGGGATTAAACTATTCTGGCAACCCAGGCAACTTCGCAGAAAACGCTTAATCTCAAATGATTTAAGAGGTCAAAGGTTGCTGAAGCGACGGGGGGGATAGAAGCAACCCCCCTTTAACGAAAGGAATATGCTCTATGGAGTTTAATCGACATCGTTAAACCATCTTTGTTGATTCATGGGTAGGGGCGACCCTTGTGGTCGCCCGGATTCATATTATACATTTCCTGATAAAGGATAGGACATGCCGAAGATAGCTCTGGCGGGGGCGTCCCTGCTTCCCGAAAATGCAGAAGCGGTCCTGGAGTTCGCCGTCCTCAACGGTTACCAGGCAGTGGAGCTTTACGGCGATTTCCCCCAGGCCCACTTCGACCACCTCGATTGTGCCGCACGTGAGAATTTGCGCCGTATGGCTGTTGAGTCGGGCATCTCCCTCTCTGTCCATGCCCCCTGGGTGGACTTGAACATAGCCTCCTTCAACGAAGGGATTCGGAAGGAAAGTGTGCGGCAGCATCTGGGTGTCCTGGACCTCGCCGAAGCCCTGGGCGCCGGTGTCGTGGTCATCCATGCGGGCAACGTCAGCGGAAAGGTGGCGCAGGCGAGGGAGATATGCTTCAACCACGCCGTGGACTCCATAAGA
>CAYVLI010000539.1:0-1706 GCA_964452105.1 uncultured Nitrospinota bacterium | reverse complement strand
TCCAGGTCGTAGCCGCCCTCGACGTGTTCCTGGGCGCTAATCCGCATCCCGATGAGGAAATCTTCCCCCACAGCCGCCCTGGTCTTGCGGATGATGTTTCTGGCCAGTGTCAAACGTTTCTCGAAGGAGCCGCCGTATTCATCCGTGCGCCTGTTCGTGTAGGGGGAGAGGAAGGAAGAGAGCAGGTAGCCGTGTGCGCCGTGGATTTCCACGCCGTCGAAACCGGCTCGCTGCGTCCGCTGTGCGGCGGCGACGAAGTTGTCTTCCAATTCTACTATTTCCGGGACCGTCAGCGGCCGCGGCGTCTCCCAGGTGGTGCCTTCCCATTCCTTGAACCCCACGCAGGCGTTGCCTTCGGGAACGTGAAGCGCGACGTCCGACGGAGCGACAAGCGTTATGTCCGAGCGCCTGGCCGTGCTGGTCTGAGCCCCGTGCCCCAGGCCCAGCTGCACCACCGCTTTGGCGCCGTAGTGGTGGATGGCGTGGGATATCTCCCACCAGTTCCTCATGGACCTGTGGTCATACATCCCCAGAGGCCCTTTGCTGTATTTATAAGTTACCAGTGTGTGCTCGACCACGATGAAGCCCACGCCGCCCTTGGCGCGTGCGACGTAGTGACACAGGTTCTGATCGGTTAGCTCGCCGTTAGGCCCCCCCTGCCCCATGCCCGTGGGCGCGAATACGATGCTGTTCTTCATCTGCTGTTTGCCTATACTGAGCGGCTCCGCCATCTTGCTGTATTTCGCCATCTTGCTACCCTCCCCCCCATCGGATCATTGTACAGGGCCAACCTCGTCAAGATACATGATGAAAAGCAGCCTAAATATATCAGACGGGTTGTAATGAGACAACTCAAATTGAGACATCGAATTTGCGAAGGTCACATGAGCCTCTCCTGTGGCCGTAACGAATTACAGAGGGCGACTAATACCGGCTTAACCACGGAATACCGCATTCAAAAAAAATTATCCTAATTGACCAGGGTCAATGTTCATAATGCATATAGGTGCTATTTAATTACCATAAGTACCGGAAAGGCATAAATATCGAGAAGACATTTAAAAGGGAGAGAGGGGGAAAGCCATGTCGGAAAAAATAGAGACGCTGGATTTGAGGCAGATGCCGCCATTCGAAAGGCACCAGAAGATATTTGAGATCTGGGATGCTCTGCAGCCCGGCGAAACGTTGAAAATCATCAACGACCACGACCCAAAGCCCTTACACTACCAGTTCGAAGCGGAGTATCAGGGTCAATACTCATGGGAATACGACCAGGAGGGGCCGAAGGACTGGATGGTCCGGATTAAAAGAATCTGAAACAGGAATTAAACATCGGGAGGGCAGGTCCCATGAGCGGTATATTCAAGGATTTCCTGAAAGAAGTAGAGCCCGTCAGATTTCAAGAGCCGCTGGCAGAGACCCTCGGCGCATTTAAAGAAGAAGGCGGCATACTGGAGTACACCTTCATCGATACCGTGAAGATGGCCGGGCACGCCTGCCCCACCGTGGCCGGCGCTTATCTGTGCTGTCAGAAAGCGCTGGAGAAGCTCTATACGGATGAAACACCCCAGAGGGGAGAAATCGGCATAACAGTATATGGTGAACCGGACGAGGGAGTTTACGGGGTTATGGGACAGGTGTTCACCTTTCTTACCGGCGCCGCACCGGCGAGTGGATTCAGAGGCATTTCCATCAAGTTCAAAAGA
>CAYVLI010000538.1:0-1723 GCA_964452105.1 uncultured Nitrospinota bacterium | reverse complement strand
TGTTTTTCCTTGCAAGTATATCACCGCACGCCAACTCTATCAACCCATTTAAAGCATCCCTGTAACCATCTATCCTCAGGTATCGCTACCCTGTATTTTAGAGCCAATTCCAATGAAGAGAGTCGGCTGAATATGGTTGTAAACGGCATTTCATGGTGTTAAATTGATAGTCTTAACGTATGAAGCGCAGATAAAAATCAGGGGAACAAAGCAAGATGAAAGTGATAATTCATCCGGGCGGGAAAGAAGTGGAGGTTCCGCATAAAAAGCGGGTCATGGACCTCCTGGAGCACCTCGATATTAATGCGGAAAGCGTTATAGTCAGCCGGGAAGGTCAACTGATAACCCGCGACGAATCTCTCCATAACGACGACGTGCTGGAAATCTGGCAGGCGCTTTCCGGAGGATGATATGCGCTGTCGCAGATGCAAGGAGAAGGCCTGTATAGACATCCCCAGGCACAACGCAGGCTTCTGCAGAGAATGCTTCTTCCGCTATTTTAACGGCCAGGTGAAGCAGGCCATTAACGGCCGGAAGCTTCTTGTTCGTGAGGATAACGTCCTGATGGCCGTCTCGGGCGGGAAAGACAGCCTGGTGCTCTGGGAAGTGCTCATGGACATGGGTTACCGAGCGACAGGCCTGCATATAGACCTGGGCATCGGCGGCTATTCGACAAAGTCCAGGGAGAAGGCTGAAAATTTCGCCCGCGAAAGGTCCGCCGAACTCATAGTCTATGACGTCTCTAAAGAACTGGGCTGCGCCATCCCCGAAATAACGAATACCATCCAGAGAAAAGAGTGCTCCGCCTGCGGTGTCATCAAGCGCCACATATTCAACAGCATCGCCCTGGAAAAGGGGTTCACTGCAGTGGCCACGGGCCATAACCTGGATGACGAAGCGGCCCGTCTCCTGGGCAACCTGTTAGGATGGCAGATAGAGTACCTGTCGCACCAGTCGCCCAGGCTGGATGACAACCCCCCCGCCCTGCTCAAGAAGGTCAAACCGCTCTTCCGCCTCACGGAAAGGGAAGTAGCGGCCTATGCCTTCATGAAAGGGATAGATTACATAATGGATGAGTGTCCATACAGCGTGGATGCCCGGTCCATTCGTTTGAAGAACACCCTCAACAAACTGGAGACGGAATCTCCTGGCACAAAGCACAACTTCTACCTCGGTTTCCTCAAGAATGCAGAGCTTTTCACCGCGGCAGACAAAACTACGCTCAACATCTGCCCCGAATGCGGCAAACCCACATCAGGAGGCACCTGCGCTTTCTGCCGCCTGCTGCAGCAGGTGGGGCGGGGGCGATCCTTGTGATCGTCCGGTATGAGGTAAAATAGATGACATCCCAGGGCGAAATGATTATCAGGCTGCTGCTGGGAGCGGTGCTGGGCGCCGTAATTGGCTTCGAGAGGGAGCGACACGGCCGCGCCGCCGGCATCCGCACCAATATGGCCGTGTGCATGGCCTCTGTTCTGATAATGCTCATATCCATAAACTTTTACCACTTCATGGACTCCTTCAACATCGGCTATATCCGCATAGACCCGGGCCGCATAGCGGCAGGAGCCATCACCGGCGTGGGTTTCCTGGGAGCCGGCGTCATAGTGCGCAGCGGAGCTACCGTGTATGGCCTCACCACCGCAGCCTCCATCTGGATGGTGTCGATAATCGGCCTGACCATAGGGGCGGGGATGTACATGCTGAGCATAATAGCCACGGG
>CAYVLI010000537.1:0-1741 GCA_964452105.1 uncultured Nitrospinota bacterium | reverse complement strand
GATTTTATCCTTCAGTTTTTGATATTCGGTTTTAGTGTAAATGTGCGGTTCGAGGCGGGGAATATCCAGTTTCTTTTTCACTATGGCGAAAGCGGCTTCTCTTTTTTCACCTTCGTAAACAATTAGTACATCGATGTCACTGGCCGCGGTGAAATTCCCCCTGGAATATGAACCGAAGAGGACAACAAGTGAAACGGGGAGTTCATTTGCCAGGACATTAAGCTTTTTTTTGATTTCTCTGACCAGGCTCTCTTTATCGAATTTCGGATAAGATACCCGAACAGAGCTCGAGGATTTTATCGGCATTATTTATCAGCCTCCTGGCTTCTTCTCTGGTATATAAATTTCTTGGAGAGCCGGATGGATGAGCATCCGGGTATCTTGCCGGAATGTGCGCCTTATCCAGCTCAAGGGCTTCATCTATCATTTCCTCGGTGACACTGTGACTTTTACCCAGCTCTCTCAAAAGGTCCGCTGCTGAATGACCCCACGCTTCGGCTCCCATCCTTTGAAAAACTGCCTTGATGGCCTTCTCCGCAGATTGTTGGGCGGAAAAGTATGCCCAGTTATAGAAACCTCCCTTCACGTCGCTCCTGGCATGTTCTAAATCTCCCCTGGCTTCATTCATCCAATCCTCACTCCGGTCCATTTCGTTACCTTTTCATTTTCTTAGCTTATTTCTTCGCGGAAGCGTTTGACCAGTTGTGTCGAGCCCCGCGTGATCAGGGAGTTGTCGGCGCAGAGCGTTATGAGCTGGTAGCCGCGGTCGTAGAGTTCCTTGGCCTGTTCGAAGCTGGTGGAGACGGTTCCCAGCGGTATGCCCTTCGATTTGGCCACGGATTCCGCCCGCCTGATGGCTTCCTGCACCTCCGGGTGCCCCAGGTTTCCGGTATGCCCCATGGAGGAGGAGAGGTCCGAAGGGCCGATGAAGGCCACGTCCACGCCTTCCACGGATAGTATGTCCTCTGCGTTGTTCACGGCAGTTATGGTCTCTATCTGCACGATGACCATTATCTCGTCGTTGGCCCTGGGCAGGTACTCCTTCCAGTCGCGGCCGTAGCCCGCCGCCCGCACCGGGCCCGCCGTGCCGCGCATCCCCTGAGGCGGGTATTTGCAGGCCGCAACCGCCGCCTCGCACTGCTCCCTGTCATTTATCCAGGGGATCATCACCCCGTAAGCGCCCACGTCCAGTATCCGCTTTATGGTCGCGAGATCGTTCCAGGGGGCGCGCACCAGTGGTATGGAGTTGGAGGCGCTGAGCGCCTGGAGTTGGTACATGAGCGTCTGGAAATCGCCGGGGCCGTGTTCCATGTCCACCATTATCCAGTCGAACCCCGCGCCGCCTATTATCTCCGCCGCCACGGGACTGCACATCTGGAGCCATGCCCCGCAGGTCTTCTTCCCTTCTTTCAGCGCCTTCTTGACCCAGTTTTCCCTCACCATCTGATCCTCCCATAAATTCAGCATTATTTGTAATCGTAGACGTGTGAGCATAATATCCCAAATGCCATTTTAATGCAATATAGCTTTGCTCAGGAGTTGCCCCGGTTTTTAGCGCTGCATGAGTGTTATAGGATTAATATCAATTATTTACGGGATTACGGAAGTGAAATGGAAGTTTTTGGAAAAAAGGGTGGAAACTTTTTGCTTGTAAATGAACTGCAACGGCTATGGGCCCGGCTGTGGCAAGCAATTGGATACCCACCCTTTTAAGGGTGGGAGCTTCATGTACCCGCTTTAA
>CAYVLI010000536.1:0-1742 GCA_964452105.1 uncultured Nitrospinota bacterium | reverse complement strand
ACCTTCAAATCCCTGAAATCTGAAACGAATTTCCCCGTCTTTCGTCTGGATTTGTCCTGAACCCTTTTGACTGCACCGAATACCTCGACTTCCGTAACGACCACCAGGCCCGCTGCAGGAAGTTCAAAACCTGACGAAAGCGTACCCACACAGATGGCCAGCGGAGCCGTAGGAAAAGGTCCGGCAACATCGTAATCACCGTTCAATTCTCTGGGATATCCATATATTCTGGCCCCCAGATCGTATTCCCCGAGCAGCGCTTTCATCCTTTGCGCCTGGTACTCGTTATGGGAGACGAGAATGATCTTACAGCCTTTGGCGATCCACTCCTTCAATTGCTCTATGAAGGCGCTGAATCTTCCTCTGAAGGAGCTCACCGAACTGGAGACCAGGTTGAAAGAACTTCCCCCGCTCCTCTGTTGAAGGGGTAAGCTGGACAATTCGAGACGGGTTGACCTCTCCAGGCTCTCCCGGACGAAGTCGCCGTCAACGAGCTGCAGGTCGAGATGCGAAGAATGTTGGGATGCCGTTTCAACCTCCTCATCCTCCCCATAATCTTCAGGTCGCTCTTCCTTCAATTTATCCTTGATGGCGTCAGACTCATCCAGCGCCACGATGCCCTCTGCGCCTATATACTCGAAGATGGTTCCCTTCAATTGCCGGCGACCTTGCTCATGAGCAGCATCTGCTCCTGCAACAGGCGCCTCCACCGGAAGCACGCATATTTTTTCCACTCTCCTTATGGAAAGCTGATCGGCGGTCTTAAACTCCCTTAAGGATTCCACCGTATCGCCGAAAAATTCCACGCGCACCGGGTTTACGGCAAGAGGCGGAAAAACATCGACAATTCCTCCACGCACGCTGTAGTCTCCCACTTCCTCAACCATGTCCACCCGCACGTAACCCGCCCGGTACAGTGATTCGCTCAACCGGTCGAGATCCAGTTGACCACCGCAGGAGATATCGAATACGAGCTCATCGAATGACTCCCTGCTCGGTACATACTGGTAAATCGCATCGAGTGGAGCCACAACAGCCGTTGGTTCTTCTGAGCCGCGGCGGAGCCCTTCCAGAGCCTCCATTCGCTGCACCCTGGCTTCCTTTGTCATAAACCCTCTTCTCAGACAGGGATAAAAATGGAGACCGTATCTATTTTCCACCGGCCAGAAGAAATCGAGGTCGCGATACAACTCCCTGGCGGACTTTTCGTTCTCTGTGAGGATGAGGAGGGGCGCGGCCAGCTTGCAGCATAACAGAGCCAGCGCCATTGCCCGGGAGGCTGGCAACAACCCGGTGACTTCCACGGTTTGCCCGGCTTCGGACAGCCAGCCAGCCAGGTCTCCCAGGGTCTCATTTAAAGATTGGTATCTCATATCCTGGTACACCCAGATTTTTAGTTAAGTAGATTATGCATATTTAATTTCGAACTTTAAGTCTCATTTTGCTGACTGGTAAATTACCGGGCATCCTTAAGCGGGCCTGTGAGAAGCAACCGGATTTCCGGGATGCGAGGGAGCCTTGTGCAACTATCAACCCCTTAAGAACGTGGGGATGTAAAAAGCGGAATTACTGTTATCAGGCTGCAAGAATCTATCATTTATACATCTACGTGTCATCCAGTTTATGTTTCTTGAGCCTGTAACGCAAGGACCTGAAACTTAGATTCAAGAGCTCGGCTGCTTTCTTTTTGACGCCCCCCGACTTTTCCAGGGCTTCAAGCAAGTAGGTCTTCTCTACTTCGT
>CAYVLI010000535.1:0-1772 GCA_964452105.1 uncultured Nitrospinota bacterium | reverse complement strand
GTATTGTTGTATGCTACAATCTTAATCCGGATGAAGGCTCGGTATTGGAATTGAGCTGCAGGTCCATTGTGTGGTAAAGTTTTATCATGTCCCATAAAATTTAAGCGGGAGGAACAGCCATGGCAGTTAACGAAAAAGAGATAAAAGAGATAGTCAAAAAGCATTACTCCGACCTCGTAAAGCGGGAAGGCTCTTCCTGTTGCGGTGAGTCCACTGCGAAGAGCTGCGGAGAGCAGGATTTGCTTACCAAAGCTGATAAGGAGAAATTCGCCAAAGCCATCGGTTATACAGATGAGGAGCTTGCCGAACTCCCTCAGGACGCCGTTGACAATGCTTTCGGGTGCGGTAACCCGGTTGCCCTGGCCGAGATACGAGAAGGCGACGTGGTGCTGGACATCGGCTCTGGCGCAGGTATAGACGTTATCCTGGCGTCCGGGAAAGCCGGCCCAACGGGCAAGGTCATAGGTCTTGACATGCTGCCCGACATGATAGAAAAAGCGAAGGAAAACATCGAAGAAGCCGGTATTGAAAACGTGGAATTCAGGATGGGTGAAGCGGAAGCGATGCCGGTGGAAGATAACAGTGTGGATATCATCATCAGCAACTGCGTGATAAACCTGGCTCCGGACAAGAGCGAAGTTTTTAGGGAAGCCTTCCGGGTGTGCAGGGACGGGGGGAGGCTCATGGTCTCCGATATAGTTATACTCGATATGCCCCAGGCTCTCCGACAGGATATTAACTCATGGGCAAGCTGCATCGGCGGAGCCATCCCCGAAGCGGAGTATACAGGAGCCATTAGAGAGGCCGGCTTCGGCGATGTCCGGATAGTCGCCCGGTCCGATTTCACCGGGAAGGTGTTGAAGGGCTGGCTGGGAGGCACACTGGATGGCATGACGCCCGAAGCCAGAGACAGAATCGTAAAAGAGCTTGACAGAGATGAGCCTGTGCTTTCGAGCATAAAGGTCAGGGCGGTGGCAAAGAAGGGCTGCTGTTGAAGCCCTGACAGTTTTTGGGAAAAGGAGATATGAAATTAGCGGACCTGCCTGAAGCTGTGCTGGACGTCATATATCCCAGACGATGTGTCTATTGCGCTTCATCGATGGATAGAATAGAGCGCCGCTCCCTCTGCGGCACATGCTGGGACAAACTTCCTTTGATAAAATCTCCTTTCTGCCCTTGCTGCGGGATACCGTTTAAGTCCGAATACGCTCATCAATGGTCCCCGGACCATCTGTGCCAGGATTGCCGCCAGTCGCGGCGACGCTTCGACTCGGCCCGTTATGTGGGAACGTACGAAAGCCCGTTAAGAGAGCTCGTTCTCGCCTTTAAATTGAAGGGGAACCCAACGGCAGGGGGCGATTGCACGGACCTGATTAAGGAGAACGTTTCCAGCCTGATGGAAGGTAAGAAACTGGATATGGTTATCAACGTTCCCCTGCACCAGCGCCGCCTCCTGAGCAGGGAATTCGATCAGGCAGGACTCCTGGCCGAAGCAGCCGCGGGTGCGCTGCGCCTGCCCTTCCCGAGCGGCTCTCTTACCAGAGTCATTAACACCGGGAGCCAGACTAAAGTGAAGGACAGGAAGAAAAACGTAAGAGGGGCCTTTATGGTGAAAAAACCTGAGATGGTTGCGGGGAAATCGGTGCTGCTTGTGGACGATGTTTTCACTTCAGGCGCCACCATGGAGGAGTGTTCCAGGGTTTTGAAGAGGAGCGGTGCAGCCGCCGTTCACCTTTTCACCCTGGCCAGGGCCATATAGCTGCCTGATTTAA
>CAYVLI010000534.1:0-1773 GCA_964452105.1 uncultured Nitrospinota bacterium | reverse complement strand
AGGAATCAGGACGAAGGAATAAAATGTTTTACGGTGTTGCTCAAAAGTCTGACGGGTTATTAAGCCTCGTTCTATTAGAGGTGCTCCTGCTTAGGTGGGAGCCCGTCGCATCGAGTAGCGCCTGAACTAAAACAAAATAGAGAATGCTCGATGCCATGGGCTCAGAAAGCCCATGGCATTTTTTGTAGGCCATGGGCGACCGGTTCGCTCATGGCCTTATTAGTTTCAGGTCAGGAAAGGAGGTGATGGCGTTGGGGCTGGCCATAACGACGGATTCGGCTGACGAGGCAGACCTTGTTTTCTATTCGAGTTCCATAAGAGCAATAGACTTAATCCTGAGGAGAACATCAGATGAGCAAGAAGAAGATAATGATATTCGATACCACGCTGCGAGACGGGGAGCAGGTTCCCGGAGCGAAGCTCAATACGGAGCAGAAGATAGAAATAGCCCGGCAGCTCGCCAAGCTGAAGGTGGACGTGATAGAGGCGGGGTTCCCTGCGTCTTCACCGGGCGACCTGGAGGCCGTTAACAGGGTGGCCAGGGAAATCAAGGGACCTGTCATCACCGGCCTGGCCCGAACGGTCAAGCAGGACATAGACGATCTCTGGGAATCCCTCAAACACTCCGAGAACCCCCGCATCCACATCGTCCTGGGCACTTCCGACATCCACGTGGAGAAGAAGCTGAGGAAGGACCGGGAGAAGGTGCTGGAGATGGGCGTGGAAGCGGTCAAGTATGCCAGGAAGCTCTGCCCTGAAATAGAATATTCAACGGAGGACGCCTCCCGCAGCGATTTTGATTACATGGCCCGCACGCTGGAAGAGGTAATCAAGGCGGGGGCTACGGTGGTGAACGTACCCGACACCGTGGGATATGCCATGCCGGAGCAGTACGGCGCCATGGTGAAGCGGATAAAGGAATCCGTGCCCAACATTCATAAAGCCATACTCAGCGTACACTGTCACAACGACCTGGGTATGGCCACCGCCAACACCCTAACGGCCATAAAGAACGGTGTGGAGCAGGTGGAAGTCACCATGAACGGCATCGGGGAAAGGGCGGGGAATTGCTCTCTGGAAGAGGTGGTCATGGCCGTGCACACGCGGAAGGATTACTTCGCAGCTTACACGGACATAGACATCTCCCAGATTTACCATACCAGCCGGCTGGTGAGCAACCTCATGGGAATACCCGTGCAGCCCAACAAGGCCATCGTGGGAAGTAACGCTTTCGCACACTCCTCGGGCATACATCAGGACGGCATCCTCAAAGACAGGAGCACCTATGAGATCATCCGGCCCGAAGACGTCGGCCAGTTCCGCCACGAAATGATCCTCACGGCCCGTTCGGGCCGCGCTGCTGTGCGCTACCGTCTGAAAGAGTTGGGCTACGAGCTCTCCGACAAGATTTTCGAGAAAGTTTTTAACAGGTTCATAACGGTTGCCGATAGAAAGAAAGAAGTGGTGGACGATGACCTGGAATCCCTCATAAGAGAGGAAATCTCCAGCGTGGAGGATATCTTCTCCCTGGAGACTTTCCAGGCAGTGAGCGGAATAAACATGACGCCACAGTGCGCGGTGGGCCTGCGGCGGAACGGGGATGTCATCACCGACGCCGCAGTCGGCAACGGCCCGGTGGACGCCATCTTCAACTGCATAGAGCGCATAGCGGGAATAAAAGGCAAGCTGGTGAGCTACGACCTCAAAGCAGTTACCCAGGGCAAGGACGCCCTGGGAGAAGCCAAGGTGCAAATAGAGGTGGACGATAAACTG
>CAYVLI010000533.1:0-1783 GCA_964452105.1 uncultured Nitrospinota bacterium | reverse complement strand
GTATTGGGCATGACCCTTATTACCCGGGGCCCCTTTTGAAGATGCGATTTGATGAGGCCGATAGTTATGCCCGCTGCTATGGACAGCACCAGTTTGGAGCCATCTGCCACGGTTGAGATGCTTTTCAATACCGGCTCCATCACCTGCGGTTTTATTGCCAGGATGATGACGTCTGCACGGGAGGCGGCATCGGCGTTGTTCCGGGTCGTATCGATTCCGTATTCTTCGCCGAGCTGTTTAAGCCTGTCGGAGTTGACATCCGAGGCAGTGATGTCTTTCGCTTCCACCATCGAGGCCTTGAGAAGCCCGCGGATCAACGCTCGCCCCATGTTACCGGCGCCTATGAAGGCTATTTTTTTACCTTTAATCAATTTGCATCTCCATGAGCATACATGATTCAGTTAATTCCCCCTGGGACCGAATATGGCGGTGCCCACTCTCACCATGGTGGCTCCCTCTTCCACGGCAACCTCGAAGTCGCCCGACATGCCCATTGAGAGCACTTCCATGGAGACACCTTCCATACCCTCATCTTCCACTTTTTTCTTTATAGCTATAAGTTGTCGGTAGAAGGGGCGCGAGTCATCCGGCACGGGAGAGAATGGGGGTATAGTCATGAGCCCTTTTATGTTCAGGTTTCCAAAGGTGGATATCTTCCCGATCAACTCGATGGCCGCCCCGGCCTCCGTACCGTGTTTGGTTTCTTCCCCGGAGATGTTAATCTGTACGAGAATATCTATGGTTCTCCCAAGCTGTCGGCAGCGTTTATCCAGCTCCTCGGCAAGCCGCAGGCTGTCCACAGAGTGTATAAGCTCGAAAAGCTGAATGGCCTCCTTAACCTTGTTGGTCTGCAAATGACCCACCATGTGCCAGCGCGTCTCTGAGCCCAGGGCATCTATCTTTTCTCTGGCTTCCTGGACCCTGTTCTCCCCGAACAGCCTCTGCCCCGCCTGAATGGCTTCACGGACCCTGGGTACGCCGATGGTCTTGGTTATGGCTACCAGTTCTATCCCTGCAGGGTCTCTGTGCGCTCGCTCAGCGGCCCAGGCTATTCGTTCTCTGACTTCGTTGAGGTTTTTTTCTATTTCTGTCGTTGGCATAATCCCATGGCGGTTTTTCAAAAATAGTAGCAGTTTTGCCTGACCCATACAAGGTTAATCTGGATTGGACTTTCCTCAAATAAGAATCCCTCGGATGAATCCGGAGGTTCGCCCCGCGCATTCAGCGTGGTGAGTGAAGCTCCCACCCTTGAAAGGGTGGGTATCCTTATGTCGTTCCTGCTCCCCCTCTGTCATTCCCGCGAAAGCGGGAATCCAGGGTCGAGGCGGGATTTGATTTTATATTCAGAAGATTACATGCCAAATATTACCTGCAAAGAAGAGGAGAAACCCAAGGTGTCATTTTTCGATCGAATCGGCGTCATGGGCCGCAAACGCGCGCCGGCAATGACGCAGCAGGCATAGGTGCATACATAAAGGCAAGGATAACCAGATTCGCGGGGGCTATCGATACCCTTCTGCCAAAAAGCGCTCCCTGTTGAATGTCATCATACTGGAGGCGATAAGACCATAAACTCAGAGCCTTGGGGAAGAGGATAGATCGCAGCTATCGAAACTATTCGGTCTAATGGCACGTTTACAACATATGGATATTCAGACTACATAGGGAAGTGCCCAGGCTACCAGGCTTCAAGCATCTAAACTAATCTCTTTATTTCGTTCAAGTCTCCGATTTCAGTTTGTTGCGAAGCACTCTTTTCAGTATCTTCCCTTGCTGGTTTTTG
>CAYVLI010000532.1:0-1794 GCA_964452105.1 uncultured Nitrospinota bacterium | reverse complement strand
CTGTAAGAATTCAGCGACATCAGAGAATTGATAAATATACATTTAAGTCCATCGCCCATGGCTCTAAATAACCTTACTAAACTACCTCCTTCCTTCCAACGCAAAAGCTGATAAAACATTATATAATCGGGCTTCCCTTTCTCTGAGAGCAAAGCCCGCTGATCCCGGGAGAGCTTCGAGTACTTCAATTTTTCAATCCTCCACCTGTAGTCTTGCACCTCTTTGCCCCTGTCTATGAAGGAGACCCGGTTGGCGCATCCGGCGACTAATACGGCCAATAGAGATATGGATACCACTACAGAAAGAGTGCGTTTCATCGATTTACCTCGAAAAGAATTTAAAGTCGAGCATGTCCGGGACAGACCAGCATGCTTCCGGTCAATTATCAGTTGTAAATGAACAACGAGAGCCTGATTTATATCGGTAAAACCCAAGCAGCCAGGATTGCCTCGCGCCATCATCTTTCATGTCGCGTGGACTCAGCGTCCCCTGAAAACCGGGTCGCGGTTCTCAAGGAAAGATTGCACGCCTTCTTTTGCGTCTTCCGTCTGCGAACATATAGCCTGGGCGAACGCTTCGTAATCCAGCGCGGCCTCCAGATCCGACTCGAGCCCTTTATAGATAGCCGTCTTTGACATGCCTATGGCCACTGCCGGACCGCGGGCCAATTCTTCAGCGAGCTCACGAGCTTCGCTCATCACATTTTCATGAGGGACGACCCGGTTCACCAGGCCTATTCGGTCCGCCTCCCGCGCATCTATTATTTTGCCGGTGAAGATCATCTCGCAAGCTCTGGCCGTTCCCACAATCCTGGGCAGAAAGTAGGAACCCCCCATATCGGGGTGCAGGCCTCGTTTCACGAATACCAGGCCGAACTTGGCCTTCTCCGATGCAATCCTTATGTCGCAAGCCATCACCATGCTGCAGCCGGCTCCCACCGCCGCTCCGTTGACGGCGGCTATGACCGGTTTTTCTATCTGCTGAAATGCTATGACCATGCGTGATGATTTCCTGAGGCCTTCCCTCCGTTGGGCAGGCTTAATCTTCAGGCGCTCTGGCATGGTCTTTACATCGCCTCCAGCCGAGAAGGCGCGCCCTGCTCCGGTAACGATCACGGCGGCCACTTCATTATCATACCTCGCTTCCTCCAGGGCCAGCCTGACCTCTTCCAACAACTCAGCGTTTACCGCATTGAGCACTTCCGGCCGGTTGAGAGTTATCGTAACCACTCCGTTTTTGACTTCATAAATGATGTTCTTGCAGTCCATTATCATTTTTCTCCTGCTTGGTGTTTAATAAAGAAAAAGACCGGATTCCGGCATTACATTAGAAGTTAACGTGTCAGTTTTCCCCAGGCTCAATCCACGAGTGATTTTCTATTAAAGGAACTTCATAAAATCTTTATAACAGAAGGTCTATCGAGTTGTAAATGGTCAATATGCTTTAAAGCAACCCTCTAAGCATGTGTCAAGACTGTCTCCTTAGCTACTGTGGTGTCTTAAAAATATGTTTACAAAATGCAGCAGAGATTCTTCGCTCCGCCCAGAATGACTGGCTTGCGGCTTGCTCTGTCATGCTGGGTCATGCCAGAGGCGTTGCGAAGCATCTCGCAGGTAAGGAGAGACATTTCATGAATTATTTCTATTAAGGTTGGGCAACCACCGTGGCTATTTAATGTTATTTGTGAGATGCGATACTACTGTCAGCTGTTCTAATCATCCGGGTCGCTTCATGTTTTTTAAAAATATTTATGGTTGACAGATTTTCTTATATATGCCATAAATCTCACTGTTT
>CAYVLI010000531.1:0-1814 GCA_964452105.1 uncultured Nitrospinota bacterium | reverse complement strand
GCATTATCCAGCTATATGAGCCGCCTGCTCACGGGAAAGCTTTTTATCAAACTGCGCAGGAAAACCAAATACTTCCTGCAACAATTGCCCAGAGAAGGCGGCAAAATTACCGGGCTGATCAAACGAGCGGAGGAATCCATCAAGGCTTTCTTCACCCCCGGAATACTCTTCGAGGAACTGGGATTCAAATACGTCGGCCCCATCAATGGACACGACCTCAACGATTTGATAGAAGTATTCAAGCATATAAAGTTGCTCGATTGCCCCGTACTGGTACACGTCATGACCAGAAAAGGCAAAGGCTATCCCTACGCCGAGGAAGACCCTACAACCTTCCACGGCATTAGTCCCTTCAACGTTTCTACGGGTAAGTGCTCAACAAATGAGGGGCCGCCAAGTTATACCCAGGTCTTCTCTGAAACTTTGCTCAAACTTGCCCAGCAGGACGACCGCATAGTGGGGATAACGGCGGCCATGTCGGACGGGACGGGCCTGGACAAGTTCGGGGAAAGGTTCCCGGGCAGGTTCTATGACGTGGGGATGGCAGAGCAGCACGCGGTTACCTTCGCGGCCGGAATGGCCATCGAAGGGTTCAAACCGGTGGCCGCCATCTACTCCACCTTCCTCCAGCGCGCTTACGACCAGGTGCTGCACGATGTGTGCCTCATGAACCTCCCAGTCACCTTCGCCATGGACCGCGGCGGTCTGGTGGGAGAGGATGGGCCCACCCATCACGGCATCTATGATTTATCCTATCTGCGCTCCCTTCCCAACATGGTGGTGATGGCGCCCAGGGACGAAAGCGAACTGCCTTCCATGCTTAAAACGGCCCTGGAACATCCCGGACCCGCTGCATTGCGCTTCCCTCGGGGCAAAGGTAGGGGAGTGAAAATTAAACCTGAGATAGAAATACTCCCCATAGGCAAAGCCGAGGTCATGCGCGAGGGAAGAGACATAGCTATCCTGGCCATTGGGAACACGGTCCACCCTTCCCTTCAGGCCTCTGATATGCTGAAAGGGGAAGGCCTTGACGTGGCGGTGGTGAACATGCGATTCGTAAAGCCGCTGGACCGGGAGCTGCTTCGTAACCTGGCTCAAAAGGTAGGCAAGTTCGTCACCGTTGAAGACAACGTATTGAGCGGGGGGTTCGGAAGCGGAGTCCTCGAGTTCTTGCAGGATGAAGGCATCAACTGGGTGCAGATAAAACGGGTGGGACTCCCCGACAGCGTTATGGAGCACGGCCCTATTTCTACCCTAAAAGCAAATTACGGCATAGATGCACAGGGTATAGCGACCAAAGTCAGGGAAGCGGCGGCCGCGGAGCAGAAGCCATATGAAAAACATCTGTAGCAGATATAAACCCAGACGGTTCCATCATCTGTTCCTTCCAAAATCCTTCACCCATGCCTGCATCTGAAAAAGTCAGGCTCGACATCTTGCTTGTCAACAGGGGCCTGGTTGATAATCGCTCTCGTGCCCGCGCCCTCATCATGGCCGGAAAGGTCCTGGTGAATGGTAATCCTGTCTCCAAATCAGGTATCAGCGTTAGCACCGATTCCGTCCTGGAGCTGCGCGGCGGCGGCATCAAATACGTGAGCAGGGGCGGCGGAAAGATAGAGCATGCACTGGAGCGCTTCGGCATAGATATAAAGGGCATAGTGGCCCTCGATGTGGGGGCCTCTACAGGAGGGTTTACGGACTGCCTCCTTCAGCGCGGGGCGAAGCTGGTCTATGCCGTGGATGTAGGTTACGGCCAGTTGGCGTGGAAGTTGCGCAACGACGAGCGTGTCGTGAACATGGAGCGTTTTAACGCC
>CAYVLI010000530.1:0-1832 GCA_964452105.1 uncultured Nitrospinota bacterium | reverse complement strand
CTGGTCTCCCGCAAATTGGGAGATACCTGCGGAATTTTTAAAGTAGAAGGAAGCAAGTTGCAGGCGCTGACCGTTTTCAGCAAGGGTAAGGAAAACAGCCGCCTCAAGACTTTACTAAACGACACTCCTCTCCCCCTCAAGAGCACCGCCACCGGCTACTGTGTACAAAAAAAGGAACCCCTCTTTATTCCCGATGCGTCCAGAGACGCAAGGATAATGCCCTTTTTCAGAGATTGGCTGAAAGTCCGTTCCTACATCGCCGTTCCTCTCGTAGCCAAAAAAAAGGTGCTCGGTGTGCTCTCCACGACGATAACCGGCGATGACCTCAGGTTCAACGACGACGATTTCAGGTTGATCATAGCCATAGCAGACAGGGCGGCGGTCTCCCTGGAGAATGCTCTCCTGTACGAAAAGGCCAAATCACAGACCCGGCGGTTATCTGTGGTGGACCAGATATTAGTGTCCATTAATTCATCCCTGGATCTTGAAAACGTCTATGAGACCATTGTGGAGCAGTTGAAAGGGGTGTTGCCCTTCCCCTTTCTCACTAACATCGCACTCTATCAACCCGAGGATGACTCATTTGTTTTTTCACATATTTACGATCCCACCGGTACAGCACAGGAAATCCTGAAGGTCGGCCGACGCTACCCTGGAGAATCCCTGATGCTCTCCAGAGCATTCCGGGAAAAGAAGACCCGTTACGTTCGAGACGCGAGAAGGGTTCGCACAAAGGAAGAATTCAGGAAAAGACTCGTCGATAAGGGTATTCTATCGTTTTTAAATCTCCCTTTGATCGTCGAGCAGGAATGCATAGGCACTTTGAATATAGCGTCCTTTGATGTGCAGTCATTTAAAAAAGAGGAGATCGCCCTGCTGGAAACGCTTTCGCGGCATCTGGCCATAGCAATAAATAATGTCAGGGTTTACGATGAGCTTCGAGGAGAAGTCCGCGATCGAAAAAGGGCGGAGGAGAAAGCCGCGCAATCAGTCGCGGAATGGGAGACCACCTTCAACTCCTTTTCGGACCCCGTGGGTATCCATGATGGTGATTTCAAATTGATACGAGTGAACAAAGCTTATGCCCAAACCTTCGGCATGGAGGCGCGCGAACTGATAGGGAAAACCTGCTGCGAGGTAATCAACAGAAGAAGCCCTCCCATGCCCGGATGCCTTTTAAAACAGGTCAGGGAAACCAGGAGCCCGGGAACGGAGGAGATGTACGTATCCCGCATGGGAACCTATCTCGAATTGTCTTCAGCCCCCATATTCGATGATAAAGGAGAGATATACTCCTATGTCAACATTATCAAGGATATCACAGAGAGAAAACAGGCTCAGATAGAAATTCAAAACAACCTCGATAAGCTGAGAGCCTCCCTGGGGAGGATAATAGACGTCATTGCATTGACGGTGGAAAGCAAGGACCCCTATACCGCAGGCCATCAACGCCGTTCAGCAGACCTGGCCCGCGCCATAGCCAGAGAGATGGGGCTGCCGCCTGAAAGAGTCGACGGAATACGCACGGCCGGCGTAATTCATGATCTGGGGAAACTCATAATTCCCTCGGAAATCCTGAGCAAACCTGGAGGGATTTCCGAAATCGAATTCAACCTCATCAAGACCCATCCCAGAGTCGGCTACGATATATTGAAGGATATCGAATTTCCATGGCCCGTCGCTCAGATAGTCCTCCAGCATCATGAAAAAATTAATGGTACCGGCTACCCCCTGGGTTTATCTGGTAAAGATATAATCCTTGAAGCAAAAATACTGGCCGTAGCCGATGTAGTCGAAGCCATGGCCTCTCACCGTCCCTATCGCCCCTCCCT
>CAYVLI010000529.1:0-1838 GCA_964452105.1 uncultured Nitrospinota bacterium | reverse complement strand
ATCATACAGAAAGCCGTCAAGACGCAGCTGGTGTACAAGGAAAACGTACGACTGAAACAGGAATTAAAGGAGAAGTATACATTTAGAAACATGATCGGAAGGTCTCCTAAAATACTCTTACTCAACCGGGATGTCGAGTATATAGCCGCCACAGACGCCACTGCCCTCATCGAGGGCGAAAGCGGAACGGGTAAAGAGCTCGTAGCCAACGACATTCATTATAATAGTCAAAGGGCGGATAAACCGCTCATCAAAGTCAATTGTGCGGCTCTCTCTGAAGGTGTCATCGAGAGCGAGCTCTTCGGCCACGAGAGGGGCGCCTTTACAGGGGCGATGAGAAGGCAGATAGGCAGGTTCGAGAGGGCAGACGGCGGGACGCTGTTTCTGGATGAAGTGGGGGACTTGAGCCTGAGCACCCAGGTAAAGCTGCTTCGAGCGCTTCAGGAAGGGGAGATCGAAAGGGTCGGCGGAACAGACCCTATAAAAGTGAACGTTCGATTGATAGCAGCTACAAATCAAAAACTCCAAGACCTCATAACTGAGGGGAAATTCAGGGAAGATCTCTACTACAGGCTGAAGGTCGTATGCATAAACATCCCTCCTCTACGGGAGAGAGTTGAGGATATACCTCTCCTGACAAACCATTTTCTCGAGAGATTCTGCACAACTCATAATAAGGAAATAAAGGGTATCTCCAGGGAAGCCATGAACCTCATGATGAAATATAGCTGGAAAGGAAACGTTCGAGAGCTCATGAATTGCGTGGAGAGCATGGTGGTAATGTCCCGACGCCCTATCATAGAAGCCGATGATTTACCTAATAATATAATTAACTCTGATGCCGATGAAGAAAAGATTAACATACCCACTGGAACCTCGATGAGGGATATAGAAAAAATAGCAATTCTCAAGACTCTGGCAGCGGCGAAAGGCAACAAGTCTCAGGCAGCAGAGATACTGGGGATCGGACTGAAGACTCTCTATCGCAGGCTCGAAGAGTACGGCACTGAGCTGTGATGAGGGGGATAATCACACCCATTTTTGTCATTATGACAAGAATACCCCAACAAAAGAGGAATACCCTGTCAATATGACAAGCTCCTACCTGTAAAAGGCCATAACCTCTGTAAAGCTGACAATACCCCTATCCAGGGAAATACATAATCCGGCTCTTTTAACAGTTCACAAGCCATGGAGGACAATAATTTTATCCGTGGCCGGGCGCCCTATTTTCCATCCCACCATGTTAGTGCCTTCATTGAGTATTTCATCCATCATCGTTCGAGTCCATTACTGAAGCATCCCTTCCCTCTGCTTTTTAACCGGATTACTTCGAACATACTGCACATTTTGCATGCGAAGCGCTCCGGTGGTAAGGCTGTAAATCCGCACTGATAAAGACTCTACGGCCAGATGCATCAAGCGGGACTACAACCCCCCATCTAATGAATCGCCGGATAAAAGCAGCGTTCAGATTCCTACGTACATTCTGCGCCGGGCACCCGGTTCGGCTGCTTCCCGCCTGTTTTCCCAATATGTCGGCCCAAAATATAATACCGCCAATAAGTAAGTTTCACCCTCTCAGCCGCGGCATACTAATTGCACTCACCGTCTGGTGATGATGTCAAGAGCCCTGAACCAGGGACTCAAGTTCAATATCACTATGAAAAGATAAACAGATATCCTGGATTTGGAAAAGAACGGATAGAAACCGGAGAGGAGGTGAAGCCAGAGGGAAAGAGCCAGTTATGGATACCGATTGAATCAGCTTCAAGAAACAGCATGGCATTAAGAAAAATAGAGAGAGGAGATACCGAAAAATGAAGAAACTGCTAATT
>CAYVLI010000528.1:0-1844 GCA_964452105.1 uncultured Nitrospinota bacterium | reverse complement strand
GCGGGGTTCTTCGAAAGGGAAACAGGGTATGAGCGTTAAGTGCAAGGCCTTTGAACATCATATTTCACGTATCCATTACCTCGAACAACAGATAAACGATTTCATAGATGAAACCGGCGTCGAAGTGGTAACCGCTACCCAGGCCTGCGACGCAAACGGAAACGTCGCCATCATAGTTTGGTATCGAGAGCCAGGGACTCCAGGACAGCCTCCGGAGGAAGTTCTGTAAAATGAGAAACAGGGGCGGCAAAATCGGAACAAAAAATCCAGGCACTGCTGCCTTTCTCAGCATACTGATATGGCCGGGCTCGGGGAATATATACAACGAAAAATTTCGTCACGGATTTATCTGGATATCCACTGCGGCGGCGGGATGGATGCTCTACGTGGTGCAGTTAGGGGTTTTCGTAACAGCGCTGCTGTCCATATACATTCTGGCTACACTCCATGCTTACAAACAGGCCAGAAAGATAAACACCTTCAGAACAGGATCGCCGGAACACAAATTCGAGGAACCGCCTGAAGCCGAAAGCGGCGAACCTGCCCTTGACGATTCACAGAAAAGGAGAGAACATGCCCGGAAAGAATAGAACGAGAAGGAAACCGAGGGCGGCCGTTTTCGTTATAATTGCTCTTCTCTCGCTGACACTCTTATCAGCGCCAATTGTCCGGGCACAGGTTTTCCATTATACAAATTACACGGCCTCGCAATTTGACGACAAGGGGGATGCATACCTGATAACCCCCATGGGACAGCTATCCACATTCCTTTACCCTGTGGGCGTCATCCTTAAAAAAGCCTTGCGAGCCGAGGTCCTTTTCATCTCCGGCGCCGAACATCTTCCAGACGAGAAAAGGGCTGAATATTTGCATCCCGATTTCCCCCGCGACAACGATGGAACAGACTTCCTGTATCAGGACCTGACAAACATGGTGAGGGGAAGGAATCTGAGATAAGGCGGCCGCCGGGATTTCACCTATTTCCTCCTGTACACTACGGTCCGGGGATTGAAGGCGGCCTGAGCAAACCAGAATACGTCTCCATGCACCATCGGCCGCAGACGCTTACCGGCCATAGGGCCTTTCACTGCATGGCCCAGAACATTCCAGGAACTGCCCGTCTCCTTGTCTCTGAAAACGCCGCCGTCGGCTTCGAAGGTAAGCTTCTTGCCCTCTACCTCTGGCTCGAAGACCCCTGTAGCACCAACATCCCTCGAATCGCGCAACTGGCTTGCATCCAGAGCGGAAGCAGTCCCATAAGAATAAAAAACCACTATGCGCTTGCCGCCAAGGGTGTCTTCGATAACCCGCGATTCCCGCAGCATTGAGTATGGATAAGCCTTGCTCACTCCCTCTATTTCCACGGACACCACTCTCTCCATGGGCCGGAGTCGAGGGTCCAGAGGATCGTTGTACAAAAAAGGCGCCTGCCCGACCTCATCGTAACCCACATAGGGATTGCTACCGTATGAGCGCACGTGACCGGTTTTGCGGGACAGCACCTTCCCCTCAGGGTACGTACTCCTCCACTCTTTGAAGGAAACGACTGAGGCGGGGGCAGAAGCGAGCTTCTTACCGGTTAGGTCGCCGGCTACCGCCTCACCCGTTATCTGAAGCCAGAGGGATTCGGTCTGCCGGTCGTACAAGACGAGGTTGCTCTTATAGAGCATACCGGATACGCCGAATTCATAGGTCTTGCCTTCCAGCCGCCGTTCGTAAACTACGGCGGTATTGCAGAGAGGTCAGAAGCTCACCAGGACGGGCGCTCCTCCCACCCGGTCGTTCACCAGCTCATGCCAGATAAGAATCTGCAGCGGGTAAGCCCTGGCATCTCCATTAATTGT
>CAYVLI010000527.1:0-1845 GCA_964452105.1 uncultured Nitrospinota bacterium | reverse complement strand
TTTTCAACAACTCAAAAATGGGAGGAAAAAAGATGAAGACAAGAACAAAGGCAATAGCACCGAGTTGCCCGGACCATCCCGGCATTCTCCTGGCCTTCGCGGGTATCGACAGCACCACGAACGCTACTCGTTACTTCTGTGCACTCGACGGCCGGGTGATCCTGGTGGGAACAGGGATGGTGAAGTCGTTCAGCGTAAGGAACGGCTACGGTTTCCTGCAAAACGGCACCGAGCGGGACATCTACTTCCAGGCTTGCGACCTGGCCGTCGAGTTCGTACCCAGAGAGGGGACCTTGGTGAGGTTCAGGCTAGAGCAATTTCGAAACGGGAAACTACGCGCGCGGGATATTCGACTTCTCTGATGATGGAGGACAATTGATTATGAAAAACAAAGAAGCAGAGCTGATGTCCGAGAAGGTTTTGAAGGAAATTTTCAGACTGGCGCAGGCCATGGGGAAAGACCTGGGGTCCTTCGAGGACTACGCCCATGACCTTGCCGTCATGCTGGATTACGACGACCTGGAGAGGGCGGCCCTCAGGGTCACAGACACCGAGGGGAACCTGCTTGTTGAATACGGGTATTGGTTTGCGGTCGAGGGAGTCCGGAGGGACTCTCCCGACCATACGGGCGGACTGGCCGTGGTCCAGGTTCCCGAAGACAGCCGCGCCGGTATCATCATCCTGCGCACCGGAAGAGCGCATCAGTACCGGCACTTATTGAGGATTCCCTGGGACACGATACCCACGCATACGAGAAACGGCGGCGATGAGTTCGAAAACAGCCACTTCAAGAAGAAGACCGGCGGCCGGGCTGTTAACACCGTCTATGCCGATAACCAGCTCAGGAAGATAGGAAGAGTGAAGTTTTATAACGCGACGAGGGGCTACGGCTTCATCGAGGCCCAGGGCATGCCCGCAGATATCTTCTTCCACACCAGCGAGGCCCCCGACGACCTCGAGAAGGACGACGAGGTCAGCTTTCTGATGGTGGCCACACCCAAAGGGCTTCAGGCCAGGGCGGTGGCGCTTGAATAACCCTTTAACCAAAAGGAGAACCTCAATGCAATTGTTCAAAGGCAAGGCCAACAGGCGTGAGAAGGTAAGAAAGAAGGTGGAGAAGGCCCTGGACGAAGGGCGCATCGTCAAGGTATCCCCTGAAGGGGAGCTTGTGGGACCAAAATATAAGGGCAGGACCATGCTGGCCAACCTCAAGGAGCGCAACACTTGGGGGCGGTCGTGAGGAACAGGCGTTTCAGGAAAGGCAACCCCGGTTTCGAGTACAGGTGGGGACACGAGAAGAGGTGGATGAAGCGCCACTTCCCCGGGTTCAAGTATCGCTTCGACGGTGACGGCAAACCATACTGGGAGGGCGAGCTCAAGGCCACCTCCACGGGCAGGGGGTACCGGGTGCGAGTGATCTACCCCGACAGCTTCCCCGCTTCGCTGCCGCAGGTCTACCTGCTGAACAGAGTTAACCAAGAGGCCTACCATCACATAATGGCCGATGGGCGGCTCTGCTTTACAGTGAAATGCACTGCGGCCAAGGCCATCACCGACGAGGTGGTGATGAGCGCCGCGGTGCTCATCAATGATTTCGACATGTGGAAGGAAACCGGGCGGTCTTACCTGTAGGCCGCCCTCTCTCACGAGGAGACGAAAGATGACAAGACCGGCGAAGATCGATTCCATGGCAACCAGGACGATGAAGCTCACCCTGGGGATAAAAGTGAGGTGCGCCTACCCCGGCTGCAGGAAGGAGTTTGAGCCCCGGGGCAGCGCCAGGGTGGCGTCATGGGAGTTAATTTACCCATAGGTTCAAGATCACGCAGATATACATTGGGGATA
>CAYVLI010000526.1:0-1851 GCA_964452105.1 uncultured Nitrospinota bacterium | reverse complement strand
TAGCCAACGCAGTGGTGATTATTGAGGGTGTAACTGAGGGCAAACCCTTCCCCAGATCTGTTCAATTGATAGACCAGCACGACTGCAGCTTCATCCCTCACGTGCAGGTGGCACAAGTGGGCCGTGAGTTCGTTATTCTCAACAGCGATCCTGTCCACCATAATATTCACGGCTACCTTAACGGGCGCAGCATCTTTAATCTGGCCCAGCCGTTTATGGGTAGGAGGATACCGGTGGTGCTTTCGGGGTCGGGGATAATCGAAATCAGGTGTGATATACATCCCTGGATGAAGGCCTGGATCCATGTTGTCGAGCATCCCTACTACTCGATAACGAACTCCAGGGGAGAGTTCCGTGTAGATGAGATACCGCCTGGAACGTACCGGCTTAAAGTCTGGCAGCAGATGCTGGGCGTTATGGAGCGAGAGGTGACCATAAAGCCGGGTAAGACCCTCCTGAGAGACTTCACTTACGGGTTAACGGTCAGGTGAGCAGAGGCGACCGGCTGGCCGCCCTCAAAAGTCAGAACTTGGTGGGCCAGTTTGCCAGCCTGTGCTCGCCGATGCCGCCGTTGTCGGCGCCGCGGGCTATCTCAAGGATTCGGATGATGTATTCCCTTGTTTCGGGCGGGTCTATGACGTCGTCTATATTGTGCAGCCCGGCTGCGGGAAAGGGTGAACATTCATAGCCCCATTTCTCCAGGAATTTTTCCCGCTCTTCCTTTTCCTGCTCGGTTCCCCTGAACTGCGCACCGAAGACGACGTTTACGCCCACCTCGGGGTCCATGAAGCTGATGTCCGCGCTGGGCCAGGCAACCAGGAAGTCCGCTCCACATCCGGTGCCGCACATATTGAAGAAGGCCATGCCGTAGGTCTTGCGTATGATTATGGAGATTTTGGGTACGGTTACCTGGGAGAGGGCTACCATCCAGTTGATTATTTTCGCCGCCACTCGCTGGCGCTCCGCATCCTTGCCCACGAAAAAGCCGGGTATGTCGTGCAGAAATATCAGGGGGATATTGAAGGAATCGCAAAGGACCATGAAGTTGATGACCTTGTCGATGCCGTCGGCGTCCATTGCCCCGCCCATGAAGAAGGGCTGGTTCGCTATGAAGCCCACGACATGTCCGCCCATGCGAGCCAGACAGGTAATCACCGATCTGCCGAAGAGGTCTTTCACGGGGAAGATTTCTTCACCGTCCACCATGGTCATTATGACGTTGTGCATGTCGTATCCGCGGTTGCGCTGTTCAGGCACGAAATTTAGGATGCGGTCCATGTTATCCCCGGAGCCTTCGGGCACGGGCCTGATAGGAGGCAGTACCCGGTTATTGGAGGGCATGTAGTCCAGGAATTTGCGTATTATCTGAAAGCAGTGTTCTTCGTCTTCGGCCACGGCATCGGTCATGCCTGTGGTGCAGGCATGTACCTGCCAGCCTCCAAGTTCTTCTTCCGAGACCTTCTGGCTGATCGCCAGCTCAAGAACCCGCGGCCCGGATACCGCCATGGATGACCCTTTCACCTGCACCACGAAATCCGAAAGGCAGGCCATCCATGTAGGCAGCCCGTAGCTCTGCCCCATGATACCTGATATCATCGGAACACGTCGGTTGCGGTCGTAGAGGTCCAGGCTGAAGCCCTGGGCCGTCATCCCTATTGCGCCCATTATATCCGGCATTCGGGCTCCTCCGGCTTCTCCCAGGAATACCACTGGAAGCCCGCACTTGACGGCGTAAACGTAGTGCTTTTTCTCCTTTTTGCCTGCCACCCGGCTGCTGGAGGCGGCGAGGGTGGTGAAATCGTTGGCCTCGATGGCTACCTGCCTGCCGTCTATATTGCCGAAGCCGACTAC
>CAYVLI010000525.1:0-1874 GCA_964452105.1 uncultured Nitrospinota bacterium | reverse complement strand
TTCAGGTATCCATAGAAGATATTTTAAGCCTCAACAACCTCAGGAACCCACACCGCATTTATGCAGGCAAAGAGATACTGATACCCGCTTCGGGAACATCCGCACTTGCTCTTGTACGGGCGGCTTCGGTCGATGGGAATAAAAGAGAAAACGGCAAGGCCGAAGGGGAGTTACTATCTCACAGGGTTGCAAGAGGGGAGACACTCTCTGAAATAGCCCTCAGATATGGAACCGATACCAAGAGGATCGTAAAGCTCAACGGCTTTACAAACGTTAACAAGCTCCGGGCCGGACAGGTCATTAATATCCCCCCGGCCGCTTCAGATGGCGCTGCATCTTCGGTTTTCGATGCTGGTGGCGCCTCTTCGAGGGGGATAATAACTTACAAGGGCAACAAGTACAGAAAAATGTTTCACACTGTCAGGAAGGGCAACACTCTATGGGAAATCGCTCGTTCCTACGATGTGGATTTGAAAGATTTGAAGCGTTGGAACGGGCTAATCGGACGTCAACATATCTATCCTGGCGACGTGCTGGAAATACTGATAGCTCTGAGGTAACCTAACATAACTCAGGTCCCGGTGGAAGGTGGGGGTATCACTTTCTCATCCTGGTTCTCTATCTTTTCAATATTGATTTGATAGGTGTTCCATTCACCGCAACGCTCACAGCGTCCTTTCCACTGCGGGCTCGGTTCGCCGCATGAAGAGCATTTAAAGAGGGAAAGCGATTGCCCAAGGCGATCTATCTCTCTCTTGTATTCCTGTGCGGCCAGTTCCTGTTTATCGGTTTTCTCATAAATATTAGCCATGAGGCTCCACATACCCGGTACCGCCATCCCCTTCTCCTGCACAGTCTTGAACTCTTGAAGCGCTTCCTCCATCATCTCCAACCTCAGATACATCAATCCCAGCAGATAATTGATTCCAGCGTTTTCTGGATTAAGCGCCATGGCTTTCTTGTACAATGATATGACCGAGCCCGGGTCCTCTTTCTTCATGAAGACGACTTCCTGTTTCTTGAGCAGAGAAATACACGAAGTGGCGCTGTAACCTTCCTCCCATGCTCGGAGCGCTTCATTTTCCTTTCCCACGGCCAGATAAGCATCTCCCATACCCGCATAAGCCGGGGCGAAGCGCCTCTCAGATTTTAAAATTGCCCTGAACTCTTTCAACGCATCGCCGCTTCGCCCCTCTTCCAGAGCCGCCTGTCCTAATTCATGGTGAATGCCGTTCAAAACGCCTCTTTCTTTCTCAGCCTGTTTGATATCCCCGGTATGCTGGACTATTTCCTTTTGCGCCTTGAGAGCCTCTTCCCAAAGCCCGCCTGCCATACATACATTCCTGAGTTTGTTCAGGGTGACCAGCCTGTCGCCTCCCAACCCTTTCGCCTCCTCCAGGATGCTCCTGGCCTTCTGGTAGCGGCCAACCGCTGCATAATCCTCCGCCAGAGAGAAAGCAATTTCCAGGTTACCCTTATCCAGCACGAAAGCTCTGTTGTGAAGCTTGACGGCTTCGTCGCCGTTCCCCTTTATAAGCATTAGCTTTCCGAGCTCTATGAGTGATGGAAGGTGCTTAGGGTCTTTATCCAGTACTTTCCGGAATTCTTCTTCTGCCTCTTTATTGTAGCCAGCTTCAAGATATTCCATACCTTTATCATAAGGCCTGTGAATCTTTTTTAGTTTACTATCGTAAACCGACGATTGCAGATGGGATATTCCCCTGCCGAAGGCGTTTACTATATTCATGAATGCGACGAGAAACGCCCCCACAAAGATGGCGGCGAGTATAATCACCACCAAGGGAATCTGATAGCTGACATTCCTGGTCAGGTTGAAATCGATGCTGCCGGGATTGAATATGGAAACATAGAAT
>CAYVLI010000524.1:0-1895 GCA_964452105.1 uncultured Nitrospinota bacterium | reverse complement strand
AGGATTCACATGGATACACTTTGAGTACATCATTAAAAAATCTGTGTGCATCCGTGTCCATCTGTGGTTCATGAGGTTCAACAGCGGGATTTCTGCCCTATAAGGGCGCGGCAAGCAGCGCCCCTACATTTCAACAGGCGGGATTGGCCATCACGGCGCTTTCCCGCGACCATATCCCTCCTCGTTTACGGCGAGGACGGGGCGGGGTTCCTGCAGGCTTTGTCAACGGTACGATTTTTGTGGGCGGAGCCCATCCTACATCTGTTGAATCAGGCATCGGGCATCATGAATCCTGGATGGGGGTTGCTTGAGCAACGGGGGGGTATATGGGCAACTTGCTTGGAGCGTGGATGGTCTCCCCTTGCTTTTGTAATTTCACATCCTGTATCATGGGTAGAAGTAGCGTGGTGTCTTAAAAATACCTTCTCAAAATACAGCAGAGATTCTTCGCTCCGCTCAGAATGACAGGCTTGCCGGGCAGCCATCGAGATTATTTAATATTCTTTGCGAGACGCGATAGCAGCTTGAGCAGCGGGAGCAACCTATAGCATGTCAGACTGGTTTTCTTCGGTGAGCACGGTTTTTCCGGAGCGTCATTTGAAGATTTGGATTCGATAAGATGTTACGATGCGGCAAGATGAAGTAATCATATATACGGCCTCGTGGGTGCTGCCCGTGGAAGCGCCTGCGATAGAAGATGGAGCTGTAGTCGTCCGGGACGGCGTAATAGCTGGAGTGGGCGACAGGGGCCATATCCTGAAGCTTCATGCAGGGGAAGTTGAGGATTCAGGAGACGCTATCCTGATGCCCGGGTTCGTCAATGCACATACCCATCTCGAGCTATCGGCGCTTGAGGGGGAGGTGGAGACCGGGAACAACTTTGTGGACTGGGTGCGCCAGGTGGTGGAGAAGCGACAGAAACTGCCTCAGGATGTAATCGAGGCTGCCCTGGTAAGACAGATATGCGAGCTTGAGGCAGGCGGTACAGCCCTTCTGGGGGATGTGACCAATACAGGGCTTTCCGCTCGCTTCCTGACCGGCAGCGGTCTCAGGGCCACGATCTTTCACGAGTTGATAGGTTTCAGAAATAGAGATGCCGATGAAATATTCGGCGGGCGCCTGGAGAATATAACAGAGGGGCGGGAGGACGGTCTGCTCCGCCGCTCTATCAGTCCACACGGGCCTCATTCGGTTTCTCCAGGGCTGATGAAGAAGATCATCGACTATTGCGAGAGCGCCGGAAAGGTTTCAACCGTTCACCTGGCCGAATCACCGGAGGAAGACCTTTTCATCAGGGAAGGGAAGGGGCCTTTCTTAGAGTTCCTTGTGGAGCGAGGGGTGTGGGACGATTGCTGGGAGCCTTGCCCCGGCGGCCCCGTCTCCTATCTCGATAAGTTGGGTTTTCTGAGACCGGGTGTCCTTTGCGTTCACCTGGTACAGGCCGGTGAAGATGATTTGACCTTGCTGGCCGAGAGAGGCGCGGCGGCCTGTATATGTCCCCGGAGCAACAACCGAACGGGGGTCGGAAGGGCCCCGGTGGAGAAAATGCTCGAGGCGGGTCTGCTTGTGGCGCTGGGCACGGACAGCCTGGCCGGCAACGATGATCTCAATGTGCTGGCCGAGGCGCAATACATTCACCGTGAGAATCCCCGCCTTCGTCCGGAGGAGATAGTGCGTATGTTTACCATCAACGGCGCTCGGGCCCTGGGATGGAAGGATTTGGGCGGCATCGCCGAAGGTAAAGCAGGCTCGCTGGCCCTTGTGCAGGTAGAGGAGGGAGGCTGCAAGAATCCTTACGAATATCTCCTGGAAGAAGTCGATTCAAGTGAAGCCAGGTCGTTATAGAGCGATTAAGGCTTTTGGCATGTGGTGTCATAAAACATGGAGGAAAACTG
>CAYVLI010000523.1:0-1895 GCA_964452105.1 uncultured Nitrospinota bacterium | reverse complement strand
CGTTGTTGTTCTTCATATCTTCCATAGTCCATCACTCCTCAGAGACTCAACAGCTCGCCAGCATTCAATCCCATAACGGCTTCCACATCTCTGCCATCTAAAATTATATCTCCTTCGGCCCCTTTCGAAAGCCCCTTAATAAAATTCAGCCAATCTTTCGCAGTCATGGCTCGCCCGAAGACAAGGCCGTCGGTACCGAACAGTATCCTCCCCGCTCCCATACTCTTTAACATGCCTCGCAAGGCAAGGAGGAATGAGCTTTCGTCAACGGCGGCCATGGGTTGCCAGCCGCTGATATCGGTGCATACGTTGGGCCTATTCCGGCCCACCTGCGCCAGTTCCTCCCACCAGTCGAAGGCCATGTGGGCGGCGATGATGGTCAGTTGCGGATAACGAGCCGCAACAGAATCGATATATGCAGGATGTGCGTAACTGGAATCGAGGGGAGGAGATATATGGCCCGTATGAATGAGAACAGGGAGGTTCAGCTGGCAGGCTTTTTGATACATGGGGTCGAATGCGGTATCATCGGGATAGAACCCCGCGGCCGGGTGGAGCTTCAGCCCCTTGAACCCCCATTCGTTGACGCCCCTGTCGATAAGTTCCAGGGTGTTCGCCCGGCGGGGATCCACGCCGACGAAGGCCAGGAACTTGTCCGGATACTTCTTCACCAGGGCGGCATGGGCGGCATTCTGCTCTTCTATGCTTGCGGGCGCTTCGCCGCCGGGCGCCAGCCCGTAATCCAGCGGGTGCAGTACTGTCACATCTATGCCCGCTTCCTCCATCTGCCGGAGGTGCCGTTCTCCCGAAGGGTCGAGGTAGTTGGCGAAAATATCGTTTTTGATCGCTTCCCTGGCGGTCACGGCTCCACCGAGGCGCTCCAGCATCAGGTCCGCCATGGCGTCCCACATGGACTCGCTGCGCCACTCGCGCCTCCAGATATGGCTATGAAAATCTATTATCATGGCCGGTATTAAACATTATTGGACAAACCCGTTCAACATAAAAAGGGACACGGCCACTATTTTTATACAAAAAAAGAGACTCCGTCTAAACGGAGCCTCTTAATTTTTCCTTGTTCGGTTCCTCGTAGTAGAACCAACTCCAGGGCTGTTTTTAATCCTTGCCCAGGATGGCTATGCTGCTAACGTTGGCGCTTGGACTTCCGCCCAGGTTGTGCGTCAACCCTACAGTGGCGTTTTTAACGCGCCTCTCCTCCGGCCATCTTTCCAGGAGCTGATTGTACACTTCGTAGATCATTCTCAAGCCCGATGCTCCTATGGGGTGCCCGAAGCACTTGAGCCCGCCGTCGCTCTGGCAAGGTATTTGACCATCCAGGTCATAGAAACCGTTCATTACGTCGTCGATCGCTTCGCCTCTCGGGGAGATGCCCAAGTCCTCATAGACGCAAAGCTCTGTTATGGAGAAGCAGTCATGCACCTCCAGCATACTTATCTCCTCGCGGGGGTTTGTGATGCCAGCTTCATCGTAAGCTGCCTGGGCTGCGCGCCTTACCGTCTCTATATGGGCGCCGTCCCAGGTATTGAACAGTGCTTCTTCGCCCGAACTGACGGCGATCTGCAGCGCCTTGACCTTGACTATATCCATGTTTGGCTTGAGTCGCTTGGCGATTTCAGGGGTGGTGACAACGGCGGCGGCGGCGCCGTCGCTCACGCCGCAGCAGTCGAACAACCCTAATGGATAGGCGATCATGGGGGCCTTCATAATCTGCTCTATGCTCACCTCTTTGCGGAGGTGCGCCCGTGGATTCATTACGCCGTTTTTATGGCTTTTCCATGAAACGTGCGCAAGAGCTTCCTTAAGCTTTTCCATGGGAACGCCGTACTTATCGGAATAAGCGGTGGCCAGTTGCGCGAACATCCCGGGGGCCGTGC
>CAYVLI010000522.1:0-1904 GCA_964452105.1 uncultured Nitrospinota bacterium | reverse complement strand
TCTCCTCCCCCTTGACGGGGGAGGAACAAAGGTGGGGGTGAAAATTTATAACCCCTCCCTTAATATCCCTCCCGCCCGGGGAGGGAAAATGAGTTCCGACTTCACCAAATTTTACTTTGAGTTAACAGAGTATTTGACATGAAAGACAGTTGCTACAAAGCGAACACGAGGTTCTCACTTAGGGAATTAGAGGAGGTTGTAGGCCTGGTCGCGCTCCCTGGCCTGGTACCCTGCGGCCTCAATGTTGTAAATTATTTCTTCCCTGGACATGCGGAAGGAGACTCCGGCGGCGGCAACTACGTTCTCTTCTATCATGGTGCTGCCGAAATCGTTGGCTCCGAACTCCAGCGCCACCTGCGCCACCTTGGCTCCCTGAGTCACCCACGAGGCCTGAACGTTGTCCACGTTATCGAGTATTATCCTGCTGACGGCGAGAGTCTTGAGATAATCCACCGCGCCGGCTTTTGCGCCTCCCAGGGCCGTGTTATCAGGCTGAAAGGGCCAGGGGATGAAGGCGGTGAACCCGCCCGTCTCATCCTGCAGCTCACGAACCCGCAGCAGGTGTTCGATGCGCTCGGCCGATGTCTCCACGTGGTGAAACATCATCGTAGCCGTTGTGCGCATCCCCAGCAGATGAGCCTGGCGCATGACCTCCAGCCATTCCCCGGCGCTGCACTTGCCGGGAGATACCAGCTCGCGCACCCTGTCCACCAGAATCTCCGCCCCTCCTCCGGGAATGGAGTCCAGCCCCGCCTCCCTGAGCTTCTCTATGACCGCACGCACCTCCATCCCTTCCAGTCGGGCTATGTGGACTATCTCCGGCGGCGAGAGGCAATGCAGGTGTATGGGCAGGTTCTCTTTTATGTCCTTGAACATGGAGATGTAGTAATCCAGACCGAGGTCCGGGTGAAGCCCCCCCTGCATGAGTATCTGAGTTCCCCCCAGATCCAATGTCTCTCTGATTTTTTGAAAAAGCTCCTCCCGGCTTATGACGTAACTGTCGGGAGCATCGGGAGGGCGGTAGAAAGCGCAGAAGCGGCAGCCGGAAGAACATATATTGGTATAGTTTATGTTCCTGTCCACCACGTAGGTGACCAGTCGATCCGGGTGTTTTTGCTTTCTGATATGGTTCGCAAGCGCACCCAACCCCAGGAGGTCGCCTTCTTCTATGAGGTAAACGCCCTCATGGTAATCGAGCCGCTCCCCCGCCCGCGCCTTACGTTCTATTTCATCCCGCTTCCCGGGAATTCCTCGAACTTCTTTCATTCCTGAACGATATTATAGAGCGTGTCACGCTCCACGGGGTCGCATCCGGCATCGCGCACCATATTAAGCAGCTCTTCTCTGGTAAGGCTCTGGGACGTTTTGGCCCCGGCCGCATGGGTTATCTTCTCTTCCACCACCGTCCCGTCTATATCGTCCACGCCGAAAGAGAGGGAGACCTGTGAAATTTTAGGCCCTACCATTATCCAGAAAGCCTTTATATGGGGAAAATTGTCCAGCATGAGCCTGGCTGCGGCCAGCGTACGAAGGTCATCGACCCCGGTGGGCCCGTATAAATGCGAAAGCCCCGTATTGGCGGGATGAAAAGCCAGGGGGATGAAAGCCAGGAAGCCTCCGGTCTCGTCCTGAGCCTCCCTGAGCGCTATAAAATGCTGCACCCTCTCCTCCACGTTTTCTATATGTCCATAAAGCATGGTGGCATTGGTTTTGATGCCCAGCCGGTGAGCGGTCTTGTGCGTCCTGAGCCAGCCCTCAGAGCTCAGCTTGTTGGGGCAAAGCTCGGCGCGCACCCTGTTGCTGAACACTTCGGCGCCGCCGCCGGGTATCGAATCCAGCCCGGCCTCCTTCATGTCCTGCAGGGTCTCCTCCACGGTCTTATCATACTGCTCGGCTATGAAAGC
>CAYVLI010000521.1:0-1911 GCA_964452105.1 uncultured Nitrospinota bacterium | reverse complement strand
CGTAGATATATCTCGGGGGCTCGCTGATGGTCCCCGTGTTCGCCACCGCCTCCTCTCTGGTGATGCCTTTGAGCAGAATGGGCTTCTTTTCGACCGCCACCTGCCCCACGATTCCCTCGCCGGGCTTAAACCTTTTGGAGAAATATTTTCTCTCGACGAAAGCGAACGAAGACCTCAATTCGCACACATTGCCGTCCTTGTTGTAGGTATAAAGGGCGCCGGCGCAAGCGCCCACATACCTGGAGATGAAATTTATGCTCTTTTGCACCATCTCATCATAAGGAATATTATCTGATAGTTCTCGATTAAGACTGTTCTCACCATCTCTCAACCATAATTGGTCTTTGAGCTTGTCGATGAGAAGGTTGAAATGCACCGTTATATCTCTGATTTCTTTAATTTCGGCTAAATCCGCATTAACGAGGCTGCCCGTGGATACGATTTCGGCCATTGCGTTCCTGAGTCTGGATAAATCTGCAAGGATGCTGGTTGCCATCAGATAGAAGACTATAAATGTAAGCAGGATTACCACAATAATAAGGGTAATGACCTTCTTCAAAACCAGGGTTCTCGTCTCTCTCGAGCGCATCATAAAACTGTCGGCCTTGTCTCTGGCGTAAGAGCTGAGTTCAAGCATCTTATCCTCGATATGAGCGACGTAATCGGCCCCTTTCCCTGTGGTCATGAGTGCGGCGGCTTCTTTTTTCCCTTCCATGATAAGTCTGATTTCTTCATCTCTTATGGCTTTCCATTTTGCGAACAGTTCTCGCGTCCCTCGCTCCAGTCTTTTGCCTTCCGCGCCCAAGATTTTTTTTCTTATGATGTCCAGATTCTGATAAACGGTCTCCTCTTCAGACTGAATCGCCCGGATTTTATCCTGCAGCTCAAGCTGATTTTTTGAGAAGAGCATATCATGCATATTATCGTGCATCTTGATGACACCCATACTGGCTCTAAGAGCGGCATTAGAGACGCGAAGGGGATGGTCATACAACTGGTATGTCAAATCACTTAAATCTTTTATTTCTCTTATCGAAATAATGCTAAAAATGATAAAAAGCGCTGTCAGAACCAAAAATGTTAATATAACCCTGCTCTTGATATTCATATTGCCCAGGAATTTCATAAGAGAAGCTCCCCTGATAGACAATTTACGCCTGAACGGGACTTTTACGTAACGCCAACCGGCTTATTCTGCCACAAATTTCTATCAAGCTTTTCTGAATATACGGTTCTTGTCATCCACGGTAATGAATTTACTGCTCATCCCTCTGTCTAACGATTCGCTATCGCCTAAAATTAAATACCCTCCTTCAGCCAAAGCCTTGTATAGCTTTTGAAGGACGTGCTCTCTCAGCTCCGTTGAAAAATAGATGAGCAGATTCCTGCAGAGTACAAGGTCGAACGAGCCGAACACGCTATCTGCCGGCGCAAACCTGTCTCTTGAAGTGACGTCATCCAGAGTAAAACGAACCATTTTCCGGACGAACGGGCGTATCTTGAAGCCGCCCGAGGCTTCGGCGACAAAATACTTTTCGAGTATCGCAAGTTTAGTATCGTCAAATTTACTAAGCGGGTAAACCCCCGCCCTGGCTTCTTGCAACGCTCTCTTGCTTATGTCGGTGGCAAAGATATAAGGAGTCCAGCCCGGCTCTTCATCTCCCAATGCCTCGTGAATCAGGATCGCGATAGAGTAAGGCTCCTCGCCGGAGGCACACCCTGCGCTCCATACACGCAGCGATTTATTGCCTTTACTCCTGTTTTCCTCGATTATCCGGGGCAGCACTTTTTGGGCTATGACCTCGAATACGATGGGATTGCGAAAGAACGAACTTACCTTAACTACAAGGGTATCAATGAGGCTGTCGCACTCCGATGGGTCGTTACGGAGCCGCTCCAGATACTCCTCCG
>CAYVLI010000520.1:0-1917 GCA_964452105.1 uncultured Nitrospinota bacterium | reverse complement strand
GACAGGATGCAGCAGAGCTGGGAGAACACGCCTCGGGTCACCGAGGTAATGGAAGCGGATATGACGGCTGCCGAAGCCTTCCGCAAAGAAAATCTGCCCGGTTGGGAAAAAGGATTCTCGACACGTGTCACCTATAACGATTTCATAGTAAAAGCAGTAGCGCTGGCCTTGCAGGAACATCCGCTCTTAAACTCCGCCATCGTTGATGGAGAAGTGCGCCAGTTTAAAGATATAAATGTCGGGGTGGCTGTGGCTGTAGATGAGGGGCTCATAGTGCCGGTGATACAACATGCCCAGCGTAAGACGCTGATAGATCTATCCAGGGAGAGCCGTGCCCTGGCGGAAAAGGCTCGCGAAAGGAAGCTGAATCCTGACGATGTGGCCCGACGCACCTTCTCTATTACAAACCTGGGGTCCTTCGGAGTGGAGATTTTCACGCCAATTGTAAATTACCCGGATAACGCTATCCTGGGTGTGGGCAAGATAACCAGAAAACCGGTTGTTGTCGATGATGAGGTAGCGATTCGCTCTATGATGTACCTGTCCCTCGTATTCAACCATAAGGTGGTGGATGGAGTTCCCGCGGCCAGGTTTCTGAGCCGTGTAAAAGAAATCCTCGAAAATCCTGATATTTTATTGTCCTGACAGAGAGGAGGTGCTGAAGTGATGAGGCTCGAAGGAAAAGTGGCACTGATAACAGGAGGGGCATCCGGCATAGGGAGAGGTATAACGCTCTGCCTCGCAGATGACGGAGCGGATATCGTAGTGGTGGATTTGGATTTGAAAAAATCGGCCGAAGTGGTCGCCGAAGTGGAGAAGCTGGGCCGTAAGGCGCTGGCCTTGGAAGCGGACGTAAGCAAGGGCGATGAAGTGGAGAAGATGGCCAAGAAGGCGCTTTCCACCTTTGAGCACATCGACATACTGGTCAATAATGCCGGTGTGGTGGGCAGCTGGGCGGGAAGGCCTTTCACCAGGCTCTCGGAAAAGGACTGGGATAGCTGTTACGAAGTAAACCTCAAGGGCATCTTCCTCGTATGTAAAGCCCTGGCGCCTCATATGCAGGAACGCAAAAGCGGGAAGATTATAAACATCGCCTCCATAGCCGGAAAGATAGGCGGGGACATGATACCGCACTATTCGGCCTCCAAGGCCGGGGCCATTAACATTACACAATCCCTGGCCATCGAACTGGCCCGCGATAATATCAATGTAAATGCAATATGCCCCGGGCTGCTCTGGACACCCATGTGGGAGAAGATAGCGGTAAACATTATGCAGGATAATCCTGCTTACGAGGGTAAGACTCCCAGGGAGGTCTTCGACCTTGTCCTCAAGAGACTAACGCCCCTGAAAAGGGAACAGACCCCCCGGGACATAGGAAAGCTGGCTTCCTTTCTCGCATCGGAAGACGCCCGAAACATCACGGGACAGGCCATAAACCTGGACGGCGGCGCCGTCATGCATTAAGATTTATTCTATGATAAAGGAGATAACAGGTATAATTCTGGCCGGGGGGCAGAACAGGCGCTTCGGCTCCGACAAAGCGTTCATACACCTGGGAGGGCGATACCTCATCGAGCGGATACTGGACACCCTGAAAGGGGTTTTCGAAGAGGTAATCATCGTCACCAACTCCCTGGAGAACTACCAGCAACTGGGATGCAAGCTGGTGCAGGACATCTTTCCCGGTAAAGGCTGCCTGGGCGGACTCTATACCGGCATGAAACACTCTTCGAGCGGAAGCATCTTCGCTGTGGCCTGCGACATGCCCTTCCTCAACGCAAAATTCGTAGAATACATCTCCCGCCAAGCCCAGGGTTACGACGTAGTCATCCCCCGCACGGTAGCCCTCCAGCCCATGCACGCCGTATATTCTTCGGGCTGCCTGCCTCACATGGAAGAGCTAATGGAGCAGGG
>CAYVLI010000519.1:0-1919 GCA_964452105.1 uncultured Nitrospinota bacterium | reverse complement strand
AATATGGGCTTTTCGGACGAGGTAAGAAAGAAAGCCGATAAGATATGGCAGGCCATCCATCGACATCCCTTCGTCACCGGCATAGGCGACGGCACGCTCCCCCTGGAAAAATTCAAGCATTACATATCCCAGGATTACGTCTTCCTCATCGATTACAGCAAGGTATTTGCTCTGGCGGTTACCAAGCATTCCGACCTGGCGACGATGTCCAAATTTGCTCAACTGCTTCACGAGACGCTCAACGTGGAGATGAGCCTGCACAAGAGCTACTCCGCTCAATTCGGCATTACGGAAGAACAGCTCGAGAATACGAGACCTGCAGCCGCCACGCTGGCCTATACGAGCTATCTCCTCAGAGCCGCCCACGGGGGGTCGCTGGCGGAGCTGACGGCGGCGCTTTTACCCTGCATGTGGAGCTATTGCGATATAGGCAGGCGGCTGGAAAAAGAGGGTATCCCTGAAGATAAGCCGCACTACGTTCAATGGATACGTATGTACTCCTCGCAAGAGTTCCGGGAATTGGCCCGATGGGGGATGGCTCTGATGGACAGGCTGGCCTCACAATCGGGGGCCGATGAACTCAGGCGACTGGAGGAAGCCTTCATAACCAGCAGCAGGTACGAATATATGTTCTGGGATATGGCCTATCGGATGGAGGAGTGGCCGGTTTGATGTATAAGGGCAGTAAATTCTTATTGAATGAAGAAAAGAGTCGTGAGAGAAAAAATTGCTCCGTTTTTGACTTAAGTCAAGAATAGAGCATTTTTGCCGTGGTAAAAGCTAATAGTTTTATAATTTTAGGTCATTTATATATCCATGGTTCTGGATCCGCGATACATGGGTACTTTGGACGGTTATACGCAGATAAATCCATCCAACAGCTTCAGCATAACCATCCGCCCCAACGGGGATATTTCTCTGCACAGCGACATCGACGCCGCATTTCCCTTCCTCCTCCAGGCCGCCGGAAAACTGATACCCCTTCTTAAAGCCGATGAGAAATAAGCTATCGAGGCCCTGCACTCGCCTTTTCCCTTGACAATAAAACAAGGATGGGTATACAAAGGCTGCAAGGGTTTATGCCGGACCTATCCTTGAGCCTGCTCTGCACCGCCTCAGTACTTGCCTCCGCCAGCGCCTCCCGCGCTCCCTCCACCGGCGTATAAATCTGCTGAGGGTGGCTACATTAGAAAGCATTGGCGATTTTGTACGAAGCAAAAGAGATTGCTTAATCATGCTCGCTATGGTTCATCCACATTCTCAAGTAAGATCAGTCCAGCCCCTCATTTTACCACATCCGAAAGACGTTTTTCTAATATTTTGTGTAAAAACCATTATCGTAGAGGAAAAGAGTAAACAGAGAGAGTAGGGATAACATCGTACTTCCGCCCTCACAGGCGGTGATGAACTCCGAGTGCGAGAGGGTCGCAGAGCCAAAGCGCTCAAGGAAACCCTGAGGTAGGCCGACTGGTGTGGGGCTTCTCGTAGACCTCAGCGGCCTTAGTTTCTGCGCGATATTCATAGACAGCATTGAATTCAAGGAGGAAAGAAAAATTTTAGGCGTGTGAGAAGCTGTAGGGAAATGCTTGAACTCCTTTTCGCTTCAGAGAGAGACTTTCACAATAGAAAGGAGGTAGCTGCTTAGAATATGACAATCGCGTTCTTCCTGCCTTAACAAAAGGAGGAAACAACACCTACAAATGGATTCCGATCATCAACTTTTATTTTTAGGAGGGGGGAAGCCATGAAAAAGGTAGCATTATTACTCACCTTTACACTTGTTGTTATTCTAACCAGTGCGCCTTTAACCCATGCCACAGACGTTTTGGGCATAGCAAAAGATTCCCATGGAAGTCCGTTGCCAGGTGTGATGATAACCGCTTATAACGCCGGAAGGAAGATAGCCAAAACCGCCTTCA
>CAYVLI010000518.1:0-1919 GCA_964452105.1 uncultured Nitrospinota bacterium | reverse complement strand
AATTTAAAATATCATCGGCGGCGGGTATTATCAATCCCTTCTACGCAGCTTCCTTTCCCAGCCTGCTTCGCCCATGATAGCGTAGAGGGCCGGGATGAAGAAGAGGGTGAGAAATGTGGCGAAGGCCAGTCCCCAGATGATGGAGTTGGCCAGGGGGCTCCAGACGTTCGACTTGCCTCCGATGCCGATGGCCATGGGCAGAAGACCGAAGATGGTGGTGATTGTGGTGAGCATAATCGGCCGCATCCTGATTACACCCGATTTCACTATTGCCCGCCACTTTGACACCCCCGCGTCCCTCCGTGAATTTATAAAATCCACCAGTATCAGCGAGTCGTTGACCACTATACCGGCCAGGGCCACAACCCCGATGAAGGCCACCAGACTGAAAGGGTCTCCCCCCACCAGCAGGCCGACGATAACGCCGATGAAAGAGAAAGGCACGGTGAACATTATGATCAGAGGCTGTAGAAAGGACCTGAACTGTGCGCCCAATATCATGTAAATAACCAGTATGGCCACCAGAAAGGCCCGGGCGAGGCTGGCGAAGGATTCCTTGGTCTTGGTGTACTCGCCGCCCAGTGTAAACCTGTAGGCCGGGTATTTGACGCGCCATTCATCCAGCTTTTTTTCCAACGCTTTGTTCACTCTGTTAGACGTGGTCACATCCTTATCTATATCGGCAGTGACTGATGTGGTCCTGTCGTAATCACGCCGGTAGATGTTAGCGAATCCTCTCTCTATGCTGTAGTCCGCCACGTTCCTGAACAGCACGAGTTTGCCGTTTGCGCTAGCCACCTGGAGGCGGTCAAGGTCCGATAGGAATGCCCTGTCTTCCTCTTTGAATTTAACCACGATATCTATCTCTTCGTCTCCCTGGCGGTAAACGGAGGCCACCGTGCCGTCAAAAGCGGTGCGCAGGTTCCAGGCCAGTTCGGACTGGGTAAGCCCCCATAGCGCCGCCTGATCACCTTTGAGTCTTACTTTTATTTCGTTTTTACCTGCCTCCAGATCGCTCTTGATGTCTTTGACGCCTTCAGTCTTACGCAGAAAGCTCTCCACTTTATGTACTATCTCCTGGATGTCTTCTTTGGGTTCTCCCTTTATCCTGACCGCCACCGGTTTCCCTACGGGCGGCCCCTGGGCCACTTTGGCAAACTCCACCGACTTGATACCGCTTATCCGGCTGACCTTTCGCCTCAGTTCTTCAATAATCTCATCGCTGCTTCGCTCCCTCTCCTTCTGTTCCACAAGGTCCACCATCACCTCTCCCATGCTGGAACCTCGCTCGACTCCGTAATCACCTATGATTATGCCGGTGCGGGAGAGGACGGAGGTCACCTCGCGGCGTGGCAGGTTGACGGCTAACTTTTCTACCTGTCTGATAATCTTGTCTGTGTTTTCAAGGGAGTAGCTTGCGGGTGTGTGCACACGGATGCTGAACTGGGAAACCTCATCGAAGCGGAACAGCTCTATGCCCATGTATGGTATCAGCAATATTCCGGCCGCAGCCATGACGGGCGTGACCGCCACCACAAGATACCTTCGCCTCAGCACTTTAAAAATGACGCGTTTATATAATCTCTGCATGAAAAGTATGAACCCATCCCCCGGAGGCGGTCGGCGGCTCAACCTTCCGAAATCCGCGGCGTGACATGGGAGCACTATCAGGGCTTCTATGAGGGAGGCGGAAAGGGCGACGGCCACAATTATGGGGATGAAACTGAGGTATTTGCCCACTATTCCGGTCATGAGCATCATGGGAATGAAGGCGGCTACGGTGGTGAGCACGGTTGCAGTGACCGGCAAGGCTATCTCATTGCCTCCGACCACGGCTGCCCTGATGGGTGAGAAGCCTCTTTCGAGGTAACGATAAATGTTTTCAATTATTACTATGGCGTCATCTACTATGATGCCCA
>CAYVLI010000517.1:0-1929 GCA_964452105.1 uncultured Nitrospinota bacterium | reverse complement strand
TCTCTTTGATGTTGGGATGGTTCCGGACCAGATGAAGCAGGCTGTCAAGCATGTTTACCGCTTGGTTATCCTCGGGTATGGGGTCCATCTTTAAGAACATTGCTTCGCTGTTATCGAAGATTATCGTTGGCACACCGAAGGCTCCATATGCGTTAATCCCTTCCGCATAGTCTTCCCCGATTCTTGCTTTAAAAGATGGATCGGAGATGTCTTCCTGGAACCTATCCAGGTCTAAACCTGTTTTCTCTGCTGCTTCCAGGATGGTGCTCATCTGGTTGAGTTCGCGCTTTTCCTCGTGGCGTAGCTTAAGCAGGGTCAGATGGAACTTATCAAGAGAATCGGAGTCCTGTTTTTGAGCGGCGAGGAAAGCCTTGAAAGCAAGGAGGCCGCGGCTTTCTGAGTCGTCTTCGAGTTCCCACAACCTGAAATTCTCGTCCTTGCTGTTCACCTGCTCGAGGGGAAAGCATTTCCAGTTGATGGATAAGTCGTAATTGGAATTGTTTCTCACTCTGTCCAGCCAGACCGCTGTCCTGTACACAAAGGGTCATAAAAAGTCGAAGAATATTTGCAGTTCCAGTTTTTGAACCATATCAACAGTTCTCCTTTCTCGGTCTTTCGTTTGGTTTGTCAACCTGTTTCCATGTGAAAATATTTTGTAATTGCATCAAAGTCAATTTTTAATGCCTGTTCGGTAGAAGAATATAATGCGATTGGGGCGTCAAGAACGATTCACGGTCATGCGCGGGAAGAGCTGCTTGCTCGTATGCCTCTATTTGCAGGAAGTATCGGCCTTATGGTTTGTTTTGGTGTCGGAGGGCTTCTCCGGGGTTGGAGGGGATGATAAGCTTTCATCTTCGCAATAATTTGAATTTGTTTCAAAGTCTGTTTCACTGTTACGGGCTGAGATTTCATCGCCATCTTCCATAAAGCTGACTCCGGAGCCCGGTTTTACAAGCTTGAGGGCAGTTCCCTGACCCGGGTTGAAGAATATATGAACCTTGACCTTCGGTTCCTGTGCCAGGGCTATTGTGTTGTAGCCCATTTGAAAAAGGAAGGAGGCAAAAATCGGTATTATCCACAGTAGTTTCACGTCGGTCCCTTAAAGCCCTTTTTGAGGTAGTTCGAAAAACAGGTTTACCTTATATAATTTTCGTCCGGATGAGAGTTTTTCTTTACTTCTGAGATAGAGGATAGACCCCATGCTGTTTAAAAGCCTTGAACATGGCCAGTGCATTTTCCGGCGGCACATCGGGCTGAATGGTGTGGCATGAAGCCGCGAGATAACCGCCTCCCTTACCGAAAATCCCCATTAATCGCTTAACCTCCTGGTCTATCTTGCCGGTCGTGGCAAAGGGAAGAAATTTCTGTGTGTCAACTCCGCCGTGGAAGGACAGCCTGTCGCCGAATTCTCCTTTTAACCTCTCCGGCTCCATATTCCTGGAGGTGGTTTGCACGGGGTTGATCACGTCGACTCCCAGCTCCAGGTAGTCGGTGAGCAGGCTATAAACGGAGCCGCAGGTATGAACGCAAATTTTTGCTTCGGTATAATTCCTGATCGTTTCGAAGAGACGCTTCTGCCTCGGCTTTATATGTTTGCGATACATGCTGGGAGAGATTAGCGGCCCATCTTGTGAGGATAGGTCGGCGTAGTAGATGACCATCTGTATATACTTGCCCGTTTCCTCCATGTAACGGGTATAAATCGCAGTGTAAATCTGCTCCAGCCTGTCCAGCATGGCGTTCAGAAACTCTTCGTTTTCGATCATGTCCACGAAGAGGTTATCCATGCCTCGAAGGTGCCATGCCATGTCGAACATCCCCGCGCCGGTGGTGCCGTCGGCGACTATTGCGTAATCGGTGTTATGGTACAGGTACTCGGCTTTCTCCCGGAGCCCTTCATAGCGGCTGGAGTCGTACGGGTCGGGCCAG
>CAYVLI010000516.1:0-1929 GCA_964452105.1 uncultured Nitrospinota bacterium | reverse complement strand
GTATCAGACGATGTCCACAGGGAATCCGACCAGCGCCGGCCCTTTATGAAAGGGAGTATTGGCATTCAGCTTGAAGGAGCCGTCCGGCCGTAGGTTATCTTTACCCGTTTCAACCCCACGAGGCGAATAGAGCGCTTCCTGTGCTGCCTCTATATCTTTCCACCACAGCTCTGTCAGCCTGAAGAAGCCGGGTTCGGCGTCCGCAGGTGAGGCGAGCGCTTTATAGGTAACGTATCGCATGAGTCCAGACATCTTCCTGGCCAGTTGGGTGTGTTGTTGAAAATACCATCTCTCTGAGGCTTCGAGGGGTGTATCCTGGGCGTAGTTGAAGATGAACAGGCTTTTCACTGCGGGTTTTCCCCTGAGGGCCGTGTCATCCATATTATTGCGGTCGGGGTCTAATATATCTGTGCATTCACCCACGGTGGCCGAGCGAAAATAGCTGAACTTACTCCTTCCGCCGGGGAGCAGATTATCCTCGAGGGTGGCCTGGCGCTCTTTGCTGACCAGCGCCCGCTGAAGCGATTCGATGTTCTCCCACCATATCTCCGTCCACCTGTAGAACTTCGGGGTGGGGAAGATGTCCATCTCCGTGCCGGGGATGGCCTTGTAAGTCACGTAACGGACTATTCCGGGCATCTTCTTGGCCACCTGGGTGTGCTGATCCAGGTACCAGTGCTCCATCACGTCCACTGGCTGTCCTTCGGCATACTTGAATGCGAATACGCGTTTAATCATTTCGGCCTCCCAAAATAAGAAAGGGGCATGCCTCATCAAACGCTACAAACAGGCATACCCCCGGTAACGTCGTTAAATCAAGTAGCCGCGCTCAGGTCCAGGCCGCAGAATTCATCATAATCCACGAGATGTGTTATGGTCGGACTGTTTCCGCAGATGGGGCAACCTTCATCCTTCCTGAGCCGGACTTCTCGGAACTTCATTTCCAGCGCATCGTACAGAAGCAGTCTGCCCACCAGCGTTTTCCCCACGCCGAGTATGAGCTTGACCGCTTCGGTGGCCTGGACGAGACCAACTATGCCGGGTAAGACCCCCAGCACGCCAGCGTCCTGTCAGCTCGGCACCATGCCCGGAGGGGGCGGTGTGGGGTAGAGACATCTGTAGCATGGCCCTTCGCCGGGCGTGAATACTGTAGCCTGTCCTTCGAACTGGAATATGCTGCCGTGGACGTTTGGCTTGTTGGCCAGAACGCAGGCATCGTTCACCAGGTAACGGGTGGGGAAGTTGTCGCATCCATCAACCACCAGGTCATAATCCTTGATGATGTCCATGATGTTTTCGGAGGTAAGCTTCATCTGGTAGGCGTTGACCTTTATGTCCGGGTTGATGGCGGCGATGGTGTCCTTTGCCGACTCCGTCTTGGGTCTGCCGACGTCGGCCGTCCTGTGCAAGACCTGACGTTGCAGGTTGGTTACATCCACCTCATCCGCATCCACTATACCAAGTGTGCCCACACCGGCCGCGGCCAGGTAAAGTCCCGCGGGAGAGCCCAGCCCCCCTGCGCCCACCATGAGCACTCTGGCGTCCAGCAGCTTTGTCTGCCCCTTCTCGCCCACGTGGGGAAGGATGAAATGGCGGCTGTAGCGGCTTACCTCGTCAGGCGTCAGAACCCTGTCTTTGACGAACTCGTAGCCGGCCTGCTTCCAGCCGTTGAATCCTCCGGCCATGGAGGCTACGTCTTGATATCCAATCTCTTCCATTACCTTAGCGGCAAAAGCCGAGCGAACGCCTCCCGCGCAATAGACGATAACCCTCGAGGATTTATCGGGAACGGCGCGCTCCACCTGCATCTCCAGCATGCCACGGGTAACGTTCACGGCTCCTTCTATGTATCCTTCCCGCCACTCGTCTTTCTCGCGTACATCGAGGAGGACTATCCCGTCGCCGTTGTTTATCATTCCGTGAACCTGG
>CAYVLI010000515.1:0-1939 GCA_964452105.1 uncultured Nitrospinota bacterium | reverse complement strand
CTGGCCCGACCCGTACGACTCCAGCCGCTATGAAGGGCTCCGGGAGAAAGCCGAGCATCTCTATCATAACACCGATTACGCCATAGTCGCCGACGGCACCACCGGCGCGGGGATGTTCGACATGGCCTGGCACCTTCGGGGCATGGATGACCTCTTCGTGGACATGATCGAAAATGAAGAATTTCTGAACGCCATGCTGGACAGGCTGGAGCAGATTTACACCACGATTTATACCCGTTACATGGAGGAAGCGGGTAAATATATACAGATGGTCATCTATTACGCCGACCTCTCCTCACAGGATGGGCCGCTCATCTCTCCCAATATGTACCGCAAGTACATAAAGCCGCGGCAGAAGCGCATCTTCGAAACAATCAGGAATTATACCGAAGCAAAAATTTGCGTTCACACCTGCGGCTCTGTTTACGACCTGCTCACCGACTACCTGGAGCTGGGGGTCGACGTAATCAACCCCGTGCAGACCACCTCCAGGAACATGGAGCCGGAGAGGTTAAAAGGAGAATTCGGCGACCGGCTGTCCTTCCACGGCGGGGTCGATACACAGAAATTTCTTCCCTTTGCCACGACCGAGCAGATAGACCAGGAGGTTAAGCGATTGATGGGAATTTTCGGGAAAGGAGGCGGCTATCTCGCGGCTTCGTGCCACACCATCCAGCCGGATGTGCCGCCGGAAAACGCCGTGGCCATGTTCGAGGCTTTCAAACAACATGGGGTTTATCCTCTATCCTAAAAGTAAAGAAAAACTCTCATCCGGACGAAAATTATGTAAAGGGAACTTATCTTTTTGAATTACCTCAGGAAGTACTTTAAGGGACCGTCGTGAAACTACTGTGGATTTTACCGATTCTCGCCTCCTTCTTCTTTCAAATGGGCTACAACGCAAGAGCCCTGGCGCAGGAGCCGGAGGTCAAGGTTCATATATTCTTCAACCCGGGTCAGGGAACCGACCTCAAGTTTGTAAAGCCGGGCTACGGAGTCAGCTTTATGGAAGATGACGATGAAACCTCACCCCTTAACAGTGAAACAAACTTTGAAACAAGCTCGAATTATTGCGAAGATGAAAGTTTATCATCCCCCTCAACCCCGGAGAAGCCCTCCGACACCAAAACGCACCATAAGGCCGAAGAGGCCGATACTTCCTGCAAATAGGGGTATCTGAGCAAGCAGCTCTTCCCACGTATGACCTTTAATTGTTCCTGGCGCCCCAATCGTATTATATTCTTTTACCAGACAGGCATTAAAAATTGACTTTGAAGCAATTACAAAATATTTTCACATGGAAACAAGTTAACAAACTTAACGAAAGGCCGAGAAAGGAGAGTTGTTGAAATGGCTCAAAAACTGGAATTGCAAATATTCTTCGACTATTTATGACCCTTCGTTTACAGGACAGCGGTCTGGCTGGACAGGGTAAGAAACAACTCCGATTACGACTTATCCGTCAACTGGAAATGCTTTCCCCTCGAGCAGGTGAACAGCGAGGACGAGAATTTCAGGTTGTGGGAACTCAAGGACGACTCAGAAAGCCGCGGCCTCCTTGCTTTCAAGGCCTTTCTCGCCGCTCAAAAACAGGACTCCGATTCGCTTGATAAGTTTCATCTGGCCCTGCTGAAGCTGCGCCACGAGGAAAAGCGCGAACTAAATGAAATCGCTACCGTCCTGGAAGCGGCCAAGAAGGCAGACTTAGACATGGACAGGTTCCAGGAAGACATCTCCGACCCATCTTTTAAAGCCAGAATCGGGGAGGACTATGCGGAAGGGATTAACAGATATGGGGCTTTCGGCGTGCCAACGATAATCTTCGATAACAGCGAAGCGACGTTCTTAAAGATGGACCCCATACCCGAGGAGAAACAGGCGGTGAACATGCTTGACAGCCTGCTTCATCTGGTCCGGAACCATCCCAACATCAAAGAGA
>CAYVLI010000514.1:0-1943 GCA_964452105.1 uncultured Nitrospinota bacterium | reverse complement strand
CTGCAAGCTTCCGTAACCTTGCCGGCCAGATTCTGCCCATAGTCACTTTTCCCGGCGCTTCCGATGCGGCCGAGTTCTACAGGGCTCTCTATGAATATTACCAGGATCAGATGGAGCAGGGAATCAGCCCCGCAACCAACGAAAAACATCGCCTCATGTGGTTGGGCATCCCCATCTGGCACGCTCTTCACATGATCAACTATTTCGAAGAGCAGGGTGCGTCATTCGTTTACGAGCCATATACCTCGCTGAGCTGGGGTAATAAGGTGCCTTCGGGACGCCTCGATCCATCAAAGCCCTATCGCACCCTGGCCGAAAAGTACTACATGATGCTCTTCAACAACAACACCTTGCAGAAGAGGATTGATATACTGGCCAAGGCCGTCGAAGATTACGATATAGACGGCGTGGTCATGTTCAACAACAGGAGTTGCCGTCCGCAGTCCATCGGGCAGGATCTTATCGGGCAGGCGTTAAAGGAGAAGTATAACATATCCACTCTCACTTTCGAGGGGGATATGGGAGACCCTGAGTCTTTCGACTGGAACGAGACCAAAAACAGGATAGACACCTTCATGCAGGTATTGGATGCGTAGAAAAAATGGAGACCGGTTCCCGTTTACTACCTGACCCAGAACCTCTCTGACGGGGAGATAAAAAATTGATAGAGCAATTCAGAGAAAAGGTCGAAAAGAGGCATGACCTTGCCCGGGAATGGAAGGCTAAAACAGGCGAGAAAGTCGCCGCCTACTTTTACAGCCTCGTTCCCAAGGAGATAATCCACGCAGCGGGCATGCTGCCGGTGCAACTGATGGAGGCGAAGGACGGCGGCCAGCTCGAGCAGGAATCCCAGCTCCAGACCTTCGTATGCGGCCTGGCCAGGAACGTGAGCGGCCAGGTATATAGAAAGGTTTACGATTACGCAGACCTGTGCGTCGTCAGCGTGGTATGCGATACAAATCGCCGGGTATTCGATATATGGGATTACAGGAAGCTGTTCCCCAAGATGATATTGGTAGGTATGCTACAGACCAGGAACGAAGGCTCCCTGCAATATCTGACGGAGGAGTTCGACCGATTCAGAGGAAAAATAGGGGAGTTCGTGGGGAAAGAGATTACCGATGACATGATCAGGGAATCCATAGAAGCCTACAATGAAAACAGAGCGCTCTTCCGCGAGCTTTACAAAGTAAGGGCGCAGAACAGCGAAGCCATATCGGGGTCGGACGTGCTGGACGTGGTCAGGGCGAGCCTGGTGATGCCCGTGGAAGAACATTCAGCCATGCTTAAACAGTTGTTGGATTCACTTCCCGCGACACCTGCAAGCGATGGGAAATTGAGGCTGATGCTCTGCGCCTACAACTTCAACATAGCTTCCGAAGTATCACGCATCGCCGAAAGGATGGGTGCAGCGGTTATCGCAGACGACCTGACTTACAGCATCCGCTACAACATCAATGAGATAGACACCGGTAAGGGTGTGATGGAAGCCCTGGCCGACGGGTACCTCCTGGAGATACCCGCACCGGGGCTCTACTCCTTCGACAGGAAGATGGACTTTCTCCAAAAGCAGATGGATGAAGCCAAAGCCGCGGGGCTTATTTACGTGGTTCAGTCCATGTGCGATGCCTATGCCTTCGAATATGCCATCATGAAGGACAAGTTCGAAGAGAAAAATATACCCTATCTGCACATGGAGGTGGAGGATACTCCTTCTTCAGCAGAGCATATGAACACCCGCATTCAGTCCTTCGTGGAGTCGCTTAGCTGATTGCAGGACCTTTTTCAAAAGGGCGAAACGGTTTGCATATTAGAGAGGGGGCGATTACCGCTCCCTCTCTTTTTACTGATAGAGGGGCGGATTGAGAACTGTCGGGTGCGGAGACCCGACAGCACTGTCGAGTTGTCTGGTAGGGGCGAACCTCGTGTTCGCCCTGAGGGCG
>CAYVLI010000513.1:0-1966 GCA_964452105.1 uncultured Nitrospinota bacterium | reverse complement strand
AGGGAATAAACGAGGTGATTCACTTAATGAAGGATTTAAGAGACTCATGGATGCAGGTTTCCAAAAAGACAATAGTTAAACAGTAACCAGGGAAAATATCTTCTCAAAAAACAGCGGGCACTTCACCAGACAATCTCATCGAGGTTAAATGAATACCATAGACCACAGAGAAGACATAAGCTCAATGAGCCAGTTGCTGCAAGAAGAACTCCGTTGCTATCGGCTGATGCATGCTCTGGCCCAGGAGCGCAGCGGAGCGATACGGGAAAGCGACTTTCTCCGGCTTGACGGCCTGGCCCTCGAATCGGAGAGGTTAAAGCAAAAAATCCAGGGTCTGGAGAGAAAACTGGAGGCCTTTCGTAGTGCCGGGGCGGCCGGCGGCTCATGGGGAAGCAGCGAAACTTATACCCAGGAGGAAACGGTCGGCAATATTCATGAGGAAATAGGTAAAATACTGCTTCTGGAAAGTCAGAGTTTTGAAGAGCTGTCCGGGAAGCACTCTGTCCTGAAACAGGAGCTGCTGGAAATATCCGAAAAGGATAAGCTCAGCAGTTATGCGCTTAAGAATTATGCGCCCGCCCGTTTTATCAACGTTTCTACCTGAGAGGATAGGCCTTACCCGACCCTGGAAATGTTGAAAAAATGCAACCCTTATGCTATGTATTAATATACCGGTCTCTTAATGCAATAACTTTTAGAAGGCATCGTTTGGGGAGACAAGAGTAAAAAAATTATTGCACAAAATTGCTTTGCAGAACTTTTTGTTCCTGCCTCCTGTTCATCCTGTATGTGATACTTATCGCACATAATCCGGGGACCAGAGATTGTAAATGATGCTTTGCCATGTTCGCCACAAGAAGGTTTTAATCGTGCGGGGAATGAGTCTTGGCCAAAGATAATTCCATAAACGAGGAAAACTCCACGTTGAAACCTGAAGACATCACAAGAGTCTTCAGAATAGGGGAGACCGTGCAGGCAGAGCTTGTTCAGGGCGGCAGAAATAGCAAATTTCAGTGCCGCATCAAACAAATCGATGAATGTTCCGTCCATGTAGTCCCCATCGACTATTTGGAGGAGCAGGGCTCAGTACCCCTGGGCGGTAGGGTAAGCCTATCTAATATAATAGAAGGTGTAATGTACAGTTTAGAAGCCATGGTGGCGGAAGTCGATGAGTCCAACCGGATAAAACTCGCCCTCGAGAGCCAGTCCGCCATGGAACAACGGCGCAAGCTTACCAGGGTTGAGTGCTATATACCGTTCCGCTACAGAGTATTAAGTGAGGAGGAATTTTCCAGGGCCCAAAAACTGATAATGGAGAAACCGAGCCCAACCGAAGGCGCCTATTTCGATTTCGCCTGGACCAGGGAAGCGCATTATAATGATATATTGAGTGATCCGCTGGGACGCCTTCTTATGGAGATAAACTTTAAGCTGGACAGGCTTCTCTTTACTCTCGGAAAACAAAGCCCTGAAGGCTTCAACGAGGGTCAGGCTGAAGAGTTGAACCTGAGCGGCTCAGGCCTGGCCTTTAAAGCTCAAAGCGAAATCCCTTTGGGGACGGTCATGGAAGTGGAATTTGCCCTTCCTCTATTCCCATCGGCTCACATCCGGGCACTGGGCGAAGTAGTACGCGTCGAAAAGCTTCAGGCGGATTCGAGCAACCTTGATTGGATGATAGGAATAGAGTTCATGGCTATCAATGAGGCAGATCGGGAAGAGATAATAAGGTATACTTTTATCCGGCAACGCCAATTATTAAGAAATCTGCACTGAAAAAGCGTCGGTAATTTGTCGGCGCCCGCCAAATTTTTGACGTTATCGCCCTTAAAACCCACATCCCGCAACAGCTTTTAAGTTTAACCTTCCGAGTTACTCCCCTGAAACTGTAATCTGCACATTTTTTTGTTTCCCTTTATTTTTCAATTCATTACCCGGGAAACAAACCACCAGGCCCCCCTTTAAACCC
>CAYVLI010000512.1:0-1983 GCA_964452105.1 uncultured Nitrospinota bacterium | reverse complement strand
GAGGGAGCTCATCCTGCTTATCACCCCCCGTGTGATATCCAACGACGAGGAAGCGGTGAATGTCACCTCGGAGTTCTCCGATCGAATCGAATCGCTCAAAGCAAGAATGGAAGTACTACGGCACGGGAAAAGATAATTACGCAAGCGGCGACGGATTAATGGTACATTATTAATCGACGCACTTAACCCTGGTAAATTATTATGAGAACACTCGTCACCGGCGGAGCCGGTTTTCTCGGCTCACATTTATGCGATTACCTGCTGGAGAAGGGCCATGCTGTCGTCTGCGTGGACAACCTTTTGACCGGCGCCGAGGATAATATCGCGCACCTCTCCGGCGACAAAAATTTTACCTTCGTGAATCAGGACGTCAGCGAATCGATAGACGTCGATGGTCCGCTCGACTTCATCCTTCACCTCGCTTCCCCCGCCAGCCCCATGGACTACCATAAATACCCCATAGAGACGCTCAGAGTCGGCGCCATGGGGACTTATAACGCACTGGAACTTGCCCGGGCCATGGGAGCCCGCTTCATGCAAGCCTCCACATCCGAGGTTTACGGTGACCCGAAGATGCATCCCCAGAAGGAGGACTATCCGGGCAGCGTGGACGTCACCGGCCCGCGAGCCGTCTATGACGAGGCCAAACGTTACGCCGAAGCTCTCGCGCTGGCTTACCATCGGCATCACGGGCTGGACGTGCGCATAGCCAGGATATTCAACACTTATGGTCCACGCATGCGAAGGGGGGACGGGAGAGTCATACCGGCCTTCATGGAGCAGGCCATCAGAGGGGAAGACCTCACCGTCTTCGGCGACGGCACGCAAACACGCAGCTTTTGTTACTATCGCGACATGGCCGAGGGCCTTTACGCCCTGCTGATTTCAGACGTTATGGGGCCGGTGAACCTGGGGAATCCCGTGGAGATGACCGTGATGGAGCTGGCCCGACTGGTGCTGGAGCTCGCCGGAGCCGAATGTGCGATAAAGCACCTCGAACTCCCCCGGGGCGACCCCAAAATGAGGAGGCCGGATATCTCCAGGGCGAAAGAGCTGCTGGGGTGGGCGCCTAAAACCCCCCTGGAAGAGGGGCTGAAAGAGACCCTCGCCTATTTCAGGGATTTACTTGAATGATCCCCTTCTCTTCTCCGCCCACTGCAGCCCGCAATGCGGTTACTGTTGACAAACCATTGCCCCGGTGATAATTTTAGGCTTCCGAGCGGGAAAAATGAAGTAGCCGGGATTTCTTAGACCTCTCTGAGCGGCTGAACAAGAGAGGTCTTTTGTTATGCGGTACGAAGGAAAGTTCCATGGACTATAAAGAGACGTTGAACCTTTTAAAGACATCCTTCCCCATGAAGGCGAACCTGCCTGAGAACGAGCCCAGGCTCCTGGAGAGATGGGAAAAGGAGGACATCTACGGCCTTATCCGCAAGCATCTGGCAGGCAGGAAGAAATACATACTACACGACGGCCCGCCATACGCCAACGGGCATATCCATCTGGGCACGGCGCTCAACAAGATACTCAAGGACATAGTGGTTAAGGCCGAGGCGATGGAAGGGTACGATGCGGTTTACGTGCCCGGCTGGGATTGCCACGGCCTCCCCATAGAGCACCAGGTAGATAAGGAGCTGGGCCGAAAGAAGAAGGAGATGGCCCCTGCGAATTTCAGGAAGCTCTGCAGGAAGTTCGCCAGCGAGTTCGTGGATATCCAGCGGGAGGAATTCAAGCGCCTGGGCGTTTTCGGAGATTGGGATAATCCCTACCTCACCATGAGCTATTCCTATGAGGCTGCCACCATACGGGAACTGGGCAAGTTCATCGCCGCGGGAAATGTGTACAGGGGGCATAAGCCTGTCCACTGGTGCATCTCCTGCAGGACGGCCCTGGCCGAGGCGGAAGTGGAATACCATGATTCAGTATCGCCGTCCATATATGTCAAGTTTCCCCTGGCCGAGGATGCCTGCGAGGCGCTAACGG
>CAYVLI010000511.1:0-1997 GCA_964452105.1 uncultured Nitrospinota bacterium | reverse complement strand
AAGGAAGCGTCCACCCAGCCACTGAGCCTCTTCATAGTTCCTGTCCCGGGTCACCCCGGGATAGTTCTCCACTATGGCCTTGCGCTTCTTTATTATTTTGTTAAACAGAGTGGACTTGCCCACATTGGGCCGACCCACTATGGCTACTCTCGATAAAGTCATCTGTTGCACCAATCCATATTTGAGCCTGGCGGGGATATGAAACAGTCACAGTTTCTTCCCCGAATATAATCGTAATATTAAAGTGGAATTAACCTCCATTAGATTCACTGCCCGGCGGTTTCGATGGCAAGACGTCTCAACTATGCAAGGGGAAAGGACTCATTTCGAAGCAAGGGAGGATTGGGCTTTCATCTGACCTATGTAAGCCTCCAGGCCGCGATAAATCCGATTGGCGACAGCCTGACGGTATTTTGTGGAGGCCAGTAATCCCTCTTCCCTTTTATTAGTTATAAACGCCATCTCCGCCAGCACGCTGGGCATCTGAGCGCCGATGAGAACGTAAAAGGGCGCTTTTTTAACACCCAGGTCTCTGCTGCGGTAACTGCCGTTTAAACCCCTTACGAGGGAAGATTGTACGGTGCGCGCGAGAGCCCTTGATTCGTCTATCTTGGAGTTGAGCATGATGCTGCTCAGTATCTCGTCCAGATCGCTGACCTTTTTGAAAGAAGTCCGGTTTTCCATGGCGGCTATGCGCTGCTCCTCCTGAGTGGTGGCCAGGTTCAGGTAGTAGGTCTCCACTCCACGAATCTTGCTGTCATGGTTTGCGTTGACGTGCAGAGATACGAACAGGTCTGCCTCCAGTGTATTGGCGATAGCCGTGCGCTCTTCCAGGGGCAGGAAGACATCGTTGTAACGCGTCAGATAGGCCCTCCTCCCGGTCTTTTCTTCGATGATCTTCTTAAGCCTCCGGGCGATATCGAGCACAACGTCTTTTTCCATAAGCCCACTGGGCCCGATTGCGCCGGGGTCCTTCCCCCCGTGGCCCGGGTCTATAACTATAGTCTCTATGCCCAGCCCCAGTTGCCGGGCCAGGCTCAATTTACTGCTGTCTTTGCCCTGCTCCTTTTTACCGCTTCCATCTGCGGATAGATACCTTCTTTTTTTATCGTTACCGCTTACGTCGATTATGACCCTGAAAGGGTTGTCCAGTTCAAAAATCTTGTACCTCTCTATACGGTCTATGTCCACCACCACACGCACCGTGTCTTTATCGTGCTGCCCCACGCGCACGCGCTTGAGAAGCCCGTCGTTTATGGTAATGGGCCGCCCGATGAACTCGCTGGATATCCGGGCGCCGTGAAGGTCAATGAAGAGCCTATCGGGGTTTTTCAGCACGTGCTTCTCGTAAGGAACGCTGTTGTTCAGGTCTATTACGAGCCTGGTGTAACGCGGGTTAGTCCAGTGGCGGACATCCTTCAGTAAGGCCAGGTCGAGCCTGGATGCTCTTTTGCTCAAGGTCGGCGTATAGTATCCGGACAGGTCCTTAAGTCGCCGGGCGGCTTCCCTGGCCTGACTGCCGGAGCCATAATATTCAACGAGCCGGCCGTAAGTCTCGTAAGCCTTCTTGTACTGCTTCAGGTTCTTGAAATATATGTCTCCCGCCGCCAATGTGGCCCGGGGGGCGTACTTGCTCTCAGGATAATAATAGTAAAGCTCGCGAAACGCCCCCAGGGCCGAGTTCAGATACTTCTCCTTTTTGCTTCTTCTATACAATGCAAAATAGAGGTCGCCCAGATTTAACAGGACGTCATCTATGAGGCGGGTGTCGGCATACATCATATACACCAGCCTGAACTTGTTGATGCACTGGAGCCAATTTGCTTCATTGCCTGTAAAGTTCTCAGCTCTGTTCAATTTCCTGCTGCACTCTATAGCCGTGTTATAGAGCTCGGTATCGCTGAGGCTTGCTGAAAAAAGGACTGTCGGGAGAGTAATCAAAGAGGCGAGAACAACTACAAGAAAAATTTTTAAATTTATCCGCAACCTCAATTCCC
>CAYVLI010000510.1:0-2001 GCA_964452105.1 uncultured Nitrospinota bacterium | reverse complement strand
TGGACACCTGTTCCTGAATCTTCAGGATGGCGTTTATCAGGTTCTCCGGCCTGGGTGGGCAGCCCAGTGCGTATTGGTCCACGGGGATGATATGGTAGAGGCCCTGCACGACGCTGTAGCTGTTATACATCCCTCCAGTAGCCAGGCAGGCGCCCATGGCGATTACCCACTTGGGCTCCGGCATCTGATCGTAAATTCTTCTCACCACCGCCGCCATCTTCCAGGTGAGGGTCCCGGCGACTCTCATGAGGTCCGCCTGCCTGGGAGAATAGCTCAGCCGCTCAGCCCCGAACCTTGCCAGATCGAACTTGGAGCAGAAGGCGGCCATCATCTCTATGGCGCAGCATGAAATGCCCATGGGCATAGGCCACAGCGAGTTTTCCCTGGCCCAGTTAACCGCCTTATCGAGAGTGGTCAGGAACAATGTATCCTGCAACTTGCTCTCCAAACCCATTCGGATTACCTCCACAAATGCCTTGAGCCGCCCGTAAATATTAACAAATATAACATCTATATATCATTCACCCCGGCTGTTGGCAAGGAGCATAACTTCCTCCACCAGCGTATAAAATCAGAAATAGAAAAACTTATCCAGCTCCCTGCGTATATCCCGCACGGCCAAAGCAGGCCGCGGCGAAGCACTTATATAGCTTCCCACAGTAATTACAGCCGGATTTAGATTCACGAGCATTTCAATATCTGCAGGTTTAATTCCTCCTGCCACTGCCAGCGGAATTAGAACTTCTTCCACAGACTCCGTTACCTCTTCCCAGCTCATAGCCCCGCTCCGCCGCTCGTCCACGCCCCTGTGTATGCACAAGAGATGAGGCTCTGCCAGGCTGGCCTTGAGAAAGACATCCTTATAACTCATGGCGCCAATGCAGTCTAACAGCACCTCCCGCTCCATGTCGCGCGCCACCTCCACCGCAGCAATGAGCGTTTCCAGCGGCGCCGCAGCGCACACGCTCATGATATCCGCCCCCGCATCAAAGACCATCTCTGCTTCCACTCCCCCCATGTCCATGGTCTTGGTATCTGCAAAAACCAGCTTATCAGGGAAACTCTCCCTCAACCTCAAAACGGCTTTCACACCCTCAGATTTGAGCAGGGGCGTTCCCACCTCCATTATGTCGACGTGCTCGCGACACTCCTCCCCGACTTTTATCGCCTCGTCAAGCCCGGGAAGGTCCAGGGCCAACTGGAGCAGAGGCTTCTTTCCATATCTGGCCATTAAAGACGCCCTCGTTAATACCTTTCCACCCGGCATTGCCGGCAACGAAGTAATCACTCTATGTCCATGATGCGCCTGAAGTATACGGACATGGCCAGTCCGACCTGGTAAATTTCTGCACGCAAACCATCAGCCCGATGCTTCATATCTCCCGATTTATCATCCGGAAGTGGTTTCATGGTAAAGGGTTCTTCAGGCTTCACAAGCCTTAAATGTTTTACTTCATAGGGCTCTCCAGCCTCACGCGATGCCGGGCCCCTCTCTTCTTCTTTCGTTTTCGGTTCAACTAATATACTCATTCCAGCTCTCCCAGTATCTTGGCTTTGAATCAACGATTTATTTTCATTTTAAAGGGAGCAGGGACCTGGCTATGACCGATCGCTGAATTTCGGAAGTACCCTCCCCTATCTCGCATATCTTGGCGTCTCTGAAAAAACGCTCAACGGGATAATCCTTGATGTAACCGTAGCCCCCGTGAATCTGCACGGCGCTGTTTGCCGCTCTCATGGCAGCTTCCGATGCGTATAGCTTGGCCATGGCCGATTCCATGGTGCATTTCTCGCCCCTTTGCCTCTTCAGGGCGGCGCGGTAAGTGAGCAGCCTGGCTGCATCCAATTCCGTGGCCATGTCGGCAAGCTTCCACTGAATTGCTTGAAACTCCCCTATAGGTTTACCGAACTGCTCCCTCTCTTTCGAGTACCTGAGACTCTCATCAAGGGCGCCCCTTGCCAACCCCAGAGCCATGGCGGCGATCCCTATGCGGCCGCCAT
>CAYVLI010000509.1:0-2011 GCA_964452105.1 uncultured Nitrospinota bacterium | reverse complement strand
AGCGTGTCCGCAACGTCCTGAAAAATATTCCACTGGAGCGCCTGGTGCTGGACAGTGATTCTCCGGCCACCCTGATTAAAACGATTGAGAGCCAATATCCCCTGGACATGGACAAGCACAACGAACCGGGGAACCTTAAATTCATTGCTGAGAACCTGGCAAATTTAAAAGGACTACCGCTGCAAGAGATAGCTGATGCAACCTCGAATAACACTTGGAAACTTTTTCGCATATAATAACTTCTCTACGGACTATTTCCCCATCAGCGGACTTTACGACAAGACTTGCCATGAAGGTTGGGAATCAAACTTTTCAAAGAAAACGCGGGGGAGCACGTAATGATCTGTCCCAAATGCGGATTCGAACAACAGGATGCCGATGAGTGCACGAAGTGCGGGATAATAATAAAAAAAATCAAAGCGGAACAGAAAGCTGCGATGTCTGTAGATAAGGCTTTACAGGAAGACGAACCGGAGCACAGAATTCAGGATGTCATCGTCCTTACTGCTCGTTACAGGGTGCAAGGACAGATAAAGATAGCTACCATGGGCTATCGCAGCCGATTATCTGATTTCCTCAACGACGATAGCTTCAAGTTCATGCCCATCCTCAACGCAAAAATAACCGGCCTGAACGGAGAATTCGATATTTCTTTTTCGGAGGTGTTGGTAATCAACAAGGATGAGATCATTATGGTTATCCCCGAGTAATCATACTTTTCGAAGCGCTTACTGTTTAGTCGATGTTTGGAGGCTGGTTTGAGCGACTGCGTGGTAGTATTCATTACTGCTCCCAATATCGAAGAGGCGGAGTCCCTGGGTAAGAAATTGGTAGAGGAGGGCCTGGCTGCGTGCGTCAACATTGTCCCTGGCATCTCCTCCATTTTTCTCTGGGAAGGGAAGCTCTGCAAGGAGCAGGAGGTTCTCATGCTGGTCAAGAGCACTTCCGCTCTTTTCCCATCTCTCTCTGAATACGTGAGGGAGCATCACTCATACGAAGTCCCGGAAGTAATAGCGCTCCCCGTTACAGGTGGTCTGAAGGCTTATCTGGACTGGCTGGAAGGATCTTGTAAAAAGACGCAGCGATAGAAATGATGACGTCTGCGTACAGGTGGAGGGGCACGGCAAGCCGTGCCCCTGTTACATGGTAACCATGATTCATCATTATTAAAGGCAATGTGGTGTGCAACTCTTATCGATAAATCAGAGTCTAAGACAGGGATGACCTGCATCGGGAGAGGTAAAATTTATGCTACATAATGCACTGGTGGAGAGGGTCCTGGGAATCGCCCTGGGCGGTGGCGGAGATTTCGCCGAACTGTTCGCTGAGAATGCGAACAGAAACCAGTTCCAGTTCAGCAGTAACAAGCTTGAAAAGAGCATATCGGGAACCGATTCGGGGGTCGGCCTCCGAGTATTCAAGGGCCTGCAATCATACTACGGATATACCAATGATCTGTCTCCCTCGGGGTTGGAGGATGCGGCTCGAGCCATTTCAGAAGCCGTATCTGAAGGCAAAGGAGAAAGGACGATAAAACTCCGAAAAAGAGCAATCGAGAACCTGCACCCCGTGAAGACACAACCGGAATCAGTCCCTTTTCAGGAAAAGCTGTCCCTGGTGGAAAGAGCAAACAGGGCCGCCCGGGACGCGCACAGCGAAATATCTCAGGTGGAGGTCAGCTACCTGGACGAAACGCAGCATGTACTCATTGCCAACAGCGAAGGGCTTATGGTGGAAGACAAGAGAGTGCGGACGAGGCTGAGCCTGTCGGCCGTGGCCTCCAGCGGAGCGGAAATGCAGGTGGGCAGGATGTCTCCGGGAGCGCTCATGGGATTCGAGTTCTACGAACGGATCGATATCGAAGAGATGGCTCGCAACGCGGCGGAGACGGCGCTCATCATGCTTAAGGCCGAATATGCTCCTGGGGGAACCATGCCTGTGGTCATCCATAACGGGTTCGGAGGGGTCATCTTCCACGAGGCCTGCGGCCACGGGCTGGAAGCTTACGCCG
>CAYVLI010000508.1:0-2011 GCA_964452105.1 uncultured Nitrospinota bacterium | reverse complement strand
CCTGTTGTGTCTTTGGCGTGACCGCTTTCATGTCGATAACCGCGCTCTTTTCGTGGTATAAAGGGTTTCAGTTAGCATGCCGGAAACTCATAAAGCGATTTAAAGGGGGAGGATATGGAGTTCAGCGATGAGCAGGTGATGCTCAGGAATACCGTGCGGCGCATGGCGGCGGAGCGGATTGCGCCGCGTGCCGCGGAGATGGACGAGAAGGGGGAGTTCCCTTCGGATATAGTCAGGCTGTTCTTCGATGCTGGCCTGATGCAGCTTCGCATACCGGAGGAGTATGGAGGGCACGGGGAGAGCATGGTGACGGTCTGCCTGGTGACGGAGGAGGTGGCCAGGGGAGACCTGTCGGCGGCAACCTTCGTGGCCATGGCCAATACCCACGTGGAACCTCTGCGCATGGGCGGAAGCCACGAGCAGAAGAAGCTGTGCTTCGCTAAAATCCTGGACGGGGCGCTCACCTGCATCTCCATCACCGAGCCCGGGGCCGGCTCCGACGCCGCGGGCATCCAGACGCGGGCGGCGCTGAAGGGAGATAACTACGTCCTTAACGGCAGGAAGCTGTTCGCCTCGAACGGCGGGGTGGCTTCGCTCTACTTCATATTCGCCTCCACGTCGCCGGAGCGACGGGGAAAAGGCATCTCCTGTTTCATGGCGGAGAAAGGGACACCGGGGCTCTCCGTGGGCAGGGAGGAGCGGAAGATGGGCACCAGGGCCACCAGCGTAACCGAGCTGATACTGGAGGATTTGTCCCTGCCCAGGGAAAACCTCATCGGACAGGAAAATCAGGGGCTGCGCCTGGCCCTATCCACGCTCAACATGGCCCGGCTGACGGCGGCGTCACAGGGCGTGGGGCTGGCTACGGGGGCCATGGAATACGCTTTGAACTATGCGAAACAGCGGGAGCAGTTCGGGAGAGCAATCACTGAGTTCCAGGGCATGCAGTTCATGTTCGCGGACATGGCGGCCAACATAGAGGCGGCTCGATGCCTGACCTACGACGCGGCAAGAATGGTCGATGCGGGAAACCCGGAGCTGATAAAGGGAGCGGCCATGGCAAAGTGCTTCGCCACGGATACGTGCATGCGCGTGACCACCGACGCCGTGCAGGTACTCGGCGGCTACGGCTATACCATGGACCATCCCGTGGAGCGGATGATGCGCGACGCCAAGCTGCTTCAGATTTACGACGGCACCAACCAGATTCAGCGACTGGTCATCGCCCGGCAGCTTCTGAGGTAGCCCGGTGAGAGACAGCTTACCTGAGGGGGTCTTTTTTCAAAAAGAGCCCCTCAGACTCCCCCCAAAAACTTCTATAAACGAGCTTTACATCCTGCGTTATTGACAGCTTCGCCGGCGAGTTGCTACTATGGCTGAAGTATGGCAAATCAGGTTCATTCTATTTTTGATTGTTGATACATGCGAAACGGAGAATAGTAGACATGGCAGAGACTGTTAATATGGACGTTTTTCTCAACCCGAAGAGCGTGGCGGTGATAGGCGCTTCCAACACGCTGGGCTCCTGGGGCAACATGATCATGGGCGGCCTCCTGCGGGGAAAATACGCGGGGAGACTCTATCCGGTAAATCCCAAAGGCGGCGAGGTGATGGGGATTCCGGCATACACCAGCCTGCTGGATGCGCCGGAGGAAGTGGAACTGGCAGTGGTGGCCGTACCCGCGGAGCATATATGGGGAGTGCTGGAGGAATGTGCGGCCAAGAGAACGAAAGGGATTCTGATGATTACCGCAGGCTTTGCGGAGGCGGTGGAGGGCGGCAGGGAGATGGAAGAGGAGATGGCGCACTTCGCCCGCGAGAAGGGAATGCGCATCATCGGCCCCAACGTGAGCGGCATCTTCGACCAATCCACGGGCTTCTACGGCTGCCCCGCGGTACACCTGCCAGTGCATCCCAGCCCCATTACCTTCATCTGCCAGGGAGGGTTCGCCATTTACGACCTCATGCGCAGGGGGCACAGCGAGCACAAGGGCATCGGCAAGCTCATCCA
>CAYVLI010000507.1:0-2012 GCA_964452105.1 uncultured Nitrospinota bacterium | reverse complement strand
TGCCCGGATTGGCGCTATCGCTCATGGAACTACAACTACTATCACATGTACTCCGTGGCGGAGAAGACCAGGGAAGAGAGGGCAGGGCGCATCGCAGGCCTCGACGACGATAGCATCAAATATGTTACCGGCGACGAATGACCTGAGCATCCGTAGATTGCGCAGAGTTTTTTCAATTATCTTGCTCTCTGTCAGCGCAATCTGCGTAATCTGTGGATTAAACCCGGTAAAAGGAAGATGTGCGGAATTTGCGGGACATTCGGGACGGGCGATATAGACACCGTCAATAAAATGCTGCCCCTTATATCCTACAGGGGGCCGGACGATGAATACGTCGTATCGGGCGAACGATACTGTATTGGCGCCCGTCGCCTGAGCATCATAGACCTGTCCGGAGGAAGACAACCCTTATCCAACGAGGATGGAAGCATATGGGTGGCCCAGAACGGAGAGATATATAATTTTCCTTCCATACGAGAGAGGCTGTTGAAAGAGGGGCACACCTTCAAGACCGCTTGCGATACCGAAGTGCTTGTGCACCTCTACGAGAGCGCAGGTGAATGCTTTTACGAGGAAACAAACGGGCTCTTTGCCATCAGCCTGTGGGATGACGCAAAAAAGAAGGGCATACTTGTTAGGGACCGCGCTGGTAAGAAGCCGCTATACTACACCTTGGTGAAGGATAACCTCTATTTCGCCTCCGAGATAAAATGCCTGCTGCAGATTCCCGGCTTCGAGAGAAAGCTGAGCCACAAGGCCCTTCATTATTTTTTAAGCTACAAGCACGTCCCTCATCCCCTGACCATCTTCGAGGGAATCCAGATGCTTCCACCGGGCAGCGCGCTCTTCTATGAGCATGGGAAGCCTCTACGAATAGTTAAATATTGGCAGGCCGACTTTTCTCCCATGGACGGTGCAGACGACATCACCGAAGAAGAGTTGGCCGACGATATCATAGATACCCTCAGAGAGTGCGTGCGCAGGAGGCTCATAAGCGATGTGCCCCTCGGCTTCTTCCTCAGCGGTGGTGTGGATTCGAGCCTTTCCACCGCTCTCGCCGCCGAGCTCTCTTCCGGGCCCATCATGACCTTCACGCTGGCTTATGGGACTGAGGATTTATCAGAAGGCAAGCTGCTGGACCTGGAATACGCGCGCCAGGTCTCGGATATGTACGGCACCGAACATCACGAGGAGGTGATAAATTTCGTCAACTTCCGTGACGAATACCCTCGCATCATATCCTATTTCGATGAACCCTTTTCGGGAGTTATTTCAACCTACTTCCTGTCACGATTAATAGGCTCGCACGTGAAAGTGGCGCTTTCGGGAGACGGCGCGGACGAGCTTTTCGGAAGCTACCTCTCCCACCGCATTGCCCGGCCTATACAGAACTATATTAATTTCCAGAGAACAGGCGACCCCCGATGCGAAGATTATCCCCTCTTTGAAGACAACCTGGACTTCATGAAACGAGTGGCCGAGCCGGATGACTGGAAGTGGCGGTACAAACTTCTGGTATTCACCGATGAGGAGAAGCAAGAGCTCTATTCCCCGACGATGAATGAAGCAGTTTCAGGCTGCGATACCGGGTCGCATCTGAAGACGTACTTCGATGGGATGAAGGCGCAGGACCCCACCAACCGCATTCTCGAAGCGGAGTTCAAGGGGATATTCCCGGACCAGGTTCTGGCCTTCGTGGACAGGCTCTCCATGGCCCATTCCCTGGAGGTCAGGACGGCCTTTCTCGACCCCGATTTCATCAGGCTGGCCGCCAGCATACCAGGGCGCTTGAAAATCAAAGATAGGGAAGTGAAGTATATCCTGAAGAGGGCCGCCCTCAAGTACCTGCCTCGAGAGATAGCCTTCCGCAAGAAAGAAGGCTTCGTGATGCCCATAAACAGTTGGCTGCTGAACAGTCTCCGAGATTACGTCGGCGAGGTTTTAAGCCCCGGAGAATTGAATAAACACCGCCTATTCGATAACGATTACGTTCAAAACTTGCTCAAAACGTT
>CAYVLI010000506.1:0-2015 GCA_964452105.1 uncultured Nitrospinota bacterium | reverse complement strand
GGCCAGGAGGTCGATGTAAACTGGGACGATGGTTACGTTATCATCCACACCGCCGCCGTGGCGGGACAACCCAGAGGCGCTCTGCTCAGTCATGGGAACATAATCGTATCCAATATAGAGAGCATGCACCGCATGCAGCTCACCGAAAATGACGTCAACCTGAATACCCTCCCCCTCTTCCACATAGCCGGATTCGGGGCGGCCATGGTTGTCATGCACGCCGGCGGGAAGAACGTGATAATGCAGAAGTTCGACGCAGAAGAAGCCGCACAATGGATCGAAAAAGAGAAGGTCACCATGTTCTTCAACTTCGCCCCCATACTCCAGATGATCCTGGACAGGGTCAACGAAAACTCCAGGGACATCTCCAGCCTGAGACATATATCCGGCCTGGACCTGCCAGAGAACATCAACCGTTTCAAGGAGAAAGCGCCTCAAGTCTGCTTCTGGTCGGGTTTCGGGCAGACGGAGACCAGCGGCACAGTGACCGCTTCCACTTTCGATGAGAAGCCCGGTTCCGCCGGTAAGGAAAACTCGCTGGCAAGAGTGACCCTCGTGGACGATGATGACAATGAAGTGGAAGTGGGTCAGACGGGAGAGATAGCAGTACGAGGCCCTCTGGTTTTCAAGGGTTACTGGAACAGAGAGGAGGACAACGAGTACACCTTCCGGAACGGCTGGCATCACACCGGAGACATGGGGCGCTTCGATGAAGAAGGCTACCTCTGGTACGTTAAGCGCAAGGCCGAAAAAGAGCTCATAAAACCCGGCGGGGAGAACGTCTATCCCGCGGAGGTGGAGGCCGCCGTCCTGGAACATCCATCGGTTGAAGAGGTCTCGGTCATCGGGATCAGGGACGTAAAGTGGGGCGAGGCCATCAAGGCGATCTGCGTCCTCAAAAGCGGCGCTTCGCTGCCGGCCGAAGAACTTATCGAGTTCGTAGGCGGTAATATAGCCCGTTATAAGAAGCCTCAGTACGTCGAATTTGTCTCCGAACTGCCCAAGACCGATGACGGCTCCATCGACCGCGACAAAGTCAAAGAGCTCTATGCCAAGTAGAGCAGACGCCGAATAATAATACTGCGACAAAAGGAGGTACAGGTGAAAGAGAGCAGGCTTTGCTCGATGCTGGGAATAGATTACCCCATAATACTGGGCGGGATGGGTCGCATAAGCGACGCAGCGCTGACTGCCGCCGTATCTGAAGCCGGCGGCCTTGGAACCATAGCTTCCATGAGCTACACGGTGGAGGAGCTCAGGGCGGAGGTGGACAAGGCACGGTCCATCACCGATAAACCCTTTGCCGTGAACGTCTCCCTGCTCAGGCCGGACGCCGGAGACCTGGTGGATACCCTTATCGATAAGGGTATCAAGACGATCATCACCGCTGCGGGCAGCCCCAAAAAGTTCACCGCCAGGCTCAAGGAGAGCGGTGCGGTGGTAATGCACGTGGTGGCCAACGTGACCATGGCGGTCAAGACCGCAGAGGCCGGTGTGGACGCCATCATCGCCGAAGGCACTGAGTCGGGGGGAGTGGCCTCACGGGAGGAGATAACCACCCTGACCCTCATACCCCAGGTGGCCGATGCAGTGAATATCCCCGTCATAGCCGCAGGCGGAATAGGCGATGCCAGAGGTTATCTTGCCGTGCGGGCGCTGGGGGCCGAGGGAGTCCAGATGGGAACGGTCTTCCTGGCCAGCAAGGAGTGCCGTACCATCAACGATCTTTACAAGCACGTTCTCATAGAAGCCAACGACGCCGCAACCGGAATAGCTGCCAGAGGAGGCATAGGGCTCCGCATGGTCAAGAACACCTTCTTCGAAGAGGTGCAGAAAGCCGCTACGGAAGGCAAGTCCGCAGGCGAACTGTTCAAGCTCATGGAGGGCCGAATGGGGGCAGCCGCCGAAGACGCCGAGAGCGGCGCATTCGTGTGCGGTCAGGTTGCCGGCTTGATAAAGGAAGTACGCCCTGTCAAAGATATAATAAATGGAATCGTACAAGGGGCCGACTCCCT
>CAYVLI010000505.1:0-2028 GCA_964452105.1 uncultured Nitrospinota bacterium | reverse complement strand
TATTTCGTCGCCGACTGGCACGCCCTCACCACCGACTACGAAGACACCAGCGAGATAAAGGAAAACGTGCTGGACATGGCGGTGGACTGGCTGTGCGCCGGCCTGGACCCTGAGAAGAGCACCCTCTTCGTACAGTCATGGGTTCCCGAGCATGCGGAGCTGCACCTGCTTCTTTCAATGATAGTTCCCCTCCCGTGGCTGGAGCGGAACCCCACCTTCAAGGAGCAGCTTAAAGAGATAGAGGGCAAAGAGATATTCAATTACGGCTTCCTGGGCTACCCAGTGCTGCAGGCGGCGGACATCATAATATACAAGGCTAACTATGTTCCAGTGGGGGCGGATCAGCTTCCGCACCTCGAACTGACCAGGGAGATCGTTCGCAGGTTCAACAACCTGTACGGGCCGGTGTTTCCTGAACCCGATGCGGAGCTGACCGAGTACCCCAAGCTTCCGGGAACGGACGGCCGCAAGATGAGCAAGAGCTACGATAACGCCATATATTTATCAGACCCGCCGGACGTGGTTCGTGAGAAGATACGCACCATGATGACAGACCCCGCCAGGGCCCGCCGCCAAGATCCAGGGACACCCGAGGTCTGCCCGGTGTACGATTTCCACCGCGTCTTCTCCTCGGAGGAGCAGATACACTGGGTTGAGGAGGGGTGCAGAACCGCCGGAATAGGATGCGTGGACTGCAAGAAAGTTCTGACCGATAATCTTTTGAGTGAAATGGAGCCCTATTTCGAGAAACGGATGGAGATAGCAGCGAAACCCGAGAAAGTCGAAGAGATGCTGAGGGAGGGAAGCGCCAGGTCCAGGGCGGTAGCGGTCAAGACGCTGCAGGAAGCCAAAGATGCCATGAATATTTAGAAAAGGATGCACCTCCTTACGAGAAGGGAAAGGGGCGGGTCTCTCCTCTCACGGGAAGAGGGTCGCCCGGTCTTTTCATTTGGGACTAAATCTGCTAATTCGTTGAAAAAAATCTGAAAATCTTTATATTTAAAGCTCAGAAGTCGTTCCCTCCCCGACCGGGCAGAACTATTTTTCGGAGCGGGTGGACAGGGGCCGAGCCGCCCTCGGGATCAACATCGATTCGAGCGTGAGATATATGATTTTTAAAAAACACTCCTCCAGAGGGGAACCCGCTGAGGGGAAACAAAGCCCGACCGAAGGTGAAGGTGGGTCTTCGAGGGATCCGAGCTCTCTTCGAAAAGCCTTCGTCGAACCCGATGACGGCGCTCCCGAATATCCCAAAGTCAGCTCCTCCGAATTATTGAAGCAGCCCAATTTCGTGGGCAATCTCTCCGTCAAATTTCTCAAGGAACACCTGGTGTATCCGCTCAGGTTAGAAGATGACACACTCTCCGTTGCCATCGCAGACCCGTGGAATTTCAGGACGCTGGATGCCATCAGGCTGGCTACTGGATACAAGTTAAACGTCCACGTGGGCGAGGCCAAGGACCTCCTGGAAGCCATCGAGCGCTTTTACGGCTCCGGCGCCACCACCATGGAAAAGATAATCGACGATATGAGAGAAGAGTGGGTGGACATCGACGGGGAGGACAAAGAGGACATAGACCACCTTCGATACATGGCCTCAGAGGCGCCCATAATCAAGCTGGTAAACCTCTTCATCACAAAAGCCGTGGAGAACCGCGCCAGCGACGTTCACATAGAGCCCTTCGAGGACAGGCTATACGTCCGCTACCGTGTGGACGGCGTTCTCCGGGACGTGGACACCCCGCCTCGCAGGCTCCAGTCGGCCATCATCTCCAGGGTCAAGCTGATGGGCAATCTGAACATAGCCGAGCGCAGGCTGCCGCAGGACGGGCGCATACGCCTGCGGGTCTCGGGGCGTGAGATAGATATTCGGGTTTCCACCATACCCACCCTCTACGGAGAGAGCGTGGTCATGAGGCTTCTGGACAGGGGCAGCATCCTCCTGAACATGGAGCAGTTAGGGTTTCCTTCGAGGGACCTGGCGTTGTTCACACGGATAATCGAAAAGCCTTACGGGATGATTCTGGT
>CAYVLI010000504.1:0-2033 GCA_964452105.1 uncultured Nitrospinota bacterium | reverse complement strand
AACTTGGAGCAGAAGGCGGCCATCATCTCTATGGCGCAGCAAGCCGTTCCGAAAGGCATGGGCCACAGGGAATTTTTCCTGGCCCAGTTTACCGCCTTGTCAACCGTGGAGCCGAAAACCGTGTCCACTAACAGTTCCTCTAACCCCACTCCAGCGCTCCCTTCTTCCAGACGTATATGAAACCTACAAGCAGAATGCCGATAAAAACCATCATCTCAACGAAACCGTAAACACCGAGCCTCTTGAATATCACCGCCCAGGGGTACATGAAGACGACTTCTATATCAAAGAGAATGAAAAGTATGGCGACCACGTAAAACTTGACCGAAAACCTGCGCCTGGCATCCCCTATGGGGATCATCCCTGATTCATAGGGAGCCATCTTCTCTTTGCCGTACTTGCGTCGCCCTACGAGGTGGGAAACGATGAGGGCGCCGCCGACGAAAAGCACCGCGATAATCAGCAAGATAAAAATGGGTAGATAGTCTATAAGTTCCATTTCAGACTTCAACAATGACTATTTCAAATCGCAAACAGGAAAATAGAGCAGGGCACAAAACGGCGGCAAGTATCCAAAAAATAAGTGATTTCACCAAAGCGCATTTGTTTAACGAGGTAGATTTTAACAAAAAAATATCAGGGGTGTCAAGAAATTTTAAAACAAGCCCTAACTCGCTGCCAGCCGCTATCGCTTATGCAAATTGAGCTCTATCCGACCGTCCAACATCACCTCTTCCATGCTGACCCTGCACCTGTAGGCAATAACCTTTACGCCGCCTCTTACCGCTTTTCTCAAGGCCCTGCCGAATCGCGGATCGATATCGTCCTGTGGAACCAGGCAGCGGGCGTCCTCGCGCTGAACGACGAAGATGATGCAGGCCTCATGGCCTGCCCGGCATGCATCCAAAAGCTCAAGGACGTGGCGGGCGCCTCTTGACGTCACTGCATCGGGAAACATCGCAACACCTTCCGATACCAGCGTAGCGGACTTCACCTCCACGTAACATAGTTTATTCTCTGAGGTGAGCAGAAAATCGAGCCTGCTCGAACCGTAACGAATCTCACTCCGGAACTGTTTATACCGCTTGAATTCTTCAATCCTTCCCTTCGAAAGCTCTTCACGGATTAGCCGGTTGGGAAGCGTGGTATCCATCGAAATTAGTATTTCCCCGTACCTCACCATGGCCAGATCGTACCGGGTCTTGCGCGAGGCATTCCCGGCCGGAGAAAGATAGACGGTTCGTCCAGGCACCAGAAGCTCTACGAGCCTGCCGGGATCGCGCACGTGCACATCAACTATCCGCCCCCTGAGATTGACCCTTGCCAGAAACCTGTTAGGCCTTTCCAGAAACTCTGCTTCAAAGAGGGGACCTTCTATTCTCATGTTACCAACCTTGTAGATTGCAATTATCACAACCCTTACAGATAATAGTTAAGGGAATCTGTCAGTCCCTCCCCGATTAATATTTAAGTACACTTAAAATATCCTGCAAATTTTTGGTTGTATATCTAACATAAAAATGATAAAAAGAATCCTCATTTTGCGACGCCTCTTCCTGACCTGTAGAAACCCGACCGATGACAGCTTGCAACTACTGTAATGCCTTCTGAGTGAGATCGTTATATGCTTAAAACGTCCACCGTTCTCTTACTGAGCGAGGACCAAAAGGCGAGCGAGCTGATTGCCCGGGCCCTGGAAGACCACAGGTGTGAACTGGTTCGTAAAGGGCATCTGCAACCCGTCGCCCTGGCTTTAAAAGAGGGTGAATTCAACGCAATCATAATTGATCTGGAAAACTACAGGCCGGACCCCTTTTCGGAAATCAGGGAAGCCAGAGAGAGTAACGATGCCCTCGACATCATAGCGCTGGGAAGCACAGAAGATGCGAAAAAGATGGTAGAAGCTCTTAAGGCAGGGGCGGACGAATACTTCTGGAAGCCGGTCAACCCCGAACAGGCAGTGTTGGTTCTGTCCAGGCTTACCGACCGGCGCATGCTGAAGGAACTCGCCCGGGAAGCCGAACTCTATAAGA
>CAYVLI010000503.1:0-2037 GCA_964452105.1 uncultured Nitrospinota bacterium | reverse complement strand
AAAGTGCTGAAAGATATCATGCTTGTCCTGGCCACTTTTTCCCTGCTGCTGGTATATACGTCCGGATACAGACTTATGACCCCTCTTAAAGCCTCTGCCCTTCTCCTGGGAATGGTAGCGATGCTCGTTTCTATGGCCGCCATCTATTTTCACCCGCGCGTGAGAGGATGGGCTATTTGGCTGTGCACGCACAACGGTTTCCTGAAACAGTATCGTGAACTTCTCCAGAACGGTTCCAATGGCATCGACAAGGGTTACTCGGTCGTAAGGAAGAAGCGTCTCATAGGGCCTGCGATCTTCCTGCTGATGTCGTTCTTCTTCCTGTCCTGGCAGGGTTATGCCATCAATCAGGCGGTGGGGATCGGGCTTCCTTTCATCACCATAGCCCGATTCGTCCTGGTCTCGCTGGTGGCGAGCAGGTTGGCGCCGGTGACTTTTATGGGGATGGGCGCCCGCGAGCTGGCTCTTCTGGCGCTTTTTGGAGACGCCAATGTCCCCCTGGCGCTGGCCTCCGGCTACATCGCCATAGACGTATTTATGCAGAACGTGGTCTTTCCTTCCCTGGGCCTCATGCTGTGGACGACCAGACAGCCGCGAGTATTGAAGGAAGAAAGTAAAGACCTGTCCTCCAAACCAGCAGCCTGACCTCCGCATCGCAGGGGCACACGGCTGGTGCGCCCGTCTCGGACCTTCCTTTCTGCCGTAGCAACTGTCTTTCATGTCAAATATTCTGTTGACTCAAAGTAAAATTCGGTAAAGTCGAAACTCATTTTCCCTCCCCGGGCGGGAGGGATATTAAGGGAGGGGGTTATAAATTTTCACCCCCACCTTTGTTCCTCCCGTCAAGGGGGAGGAGATTTCAGCCGGGGAAAACTCTTTCACAACAGGTCCGTAGGGGCGACCAGCCGGTCGCCCAATCCGGAATACACCTCCAACCCGCCCCCTTCCAGCTTTGCTCCTTCCGACAAAAAAGATGGCCGCTTCTTTCGAAGATGACAACCCACTCCTTAAGGGGTGGGTTGTGGATGAGCACGTCATGCCATGGTGTGGCTGAACCCGAACCCCGCAGCTTGCTGCGGGGTTCGGATTGCCCCTGACGAACCCGGGGATTGCAGTGCTATCGGGTCTCCGCACCCGACAGCCTGTATGGTAGGCTGCGCTCGCCAATTCCAATCAATTTTTTCGGCGGGCTGAGTCCACCCTGCCTGAGCTGAAAAAACTTAACAGTGTCCCCCACGCGTTAATAGGCGGGCGGTAGGGGGCGCTGCTTGCTGCGCCCAGAGGAAGAGTTTCGCAGCAACGACTATCCAGCATCAGATAATTTGAAGGAGCGTTGATCGGGCGCATGCCATACGCCCCTACAAGACCCATACTGGCAGGAGCAACCCACTTTCAAGTAAATCTCGCAGGCTTTCAGGAATACTTTTAGAGACAATATCCGTCGGCATCAGCGATAAACCCGAAGTATGTGGTAATGGAAGATAGAGCCGTGTATCATGTATATTATTATCCATGAGGGAACTCTGGCAGTTTAACACATCACTGAAAGATGGGTCTGCATGCAGAATGCCGAAAAATTAATCGCACCCTCTGCTATAAAGTCCATGAGGGAGGAGATAGCAGGCGCCGGAGGCAATGAGGTTTTCTTCATAGGAGAATCCCCGGAAGGTGGTCTCGTTCAGAGCGCACGAGTAGCCGCCAGAGGCAATGAGGTCTCGGCTCCAGCTATCATACAGGCTGCGTCGTGGGGGGAAGTGGTAATCCACAACCATCCTTCCGGTGAGCTTACGCCTTCTCAGGCGGATATTTCCGCGGCGTCGGCTCTGGGCAATTGCGGCGTGGGTTTTTACATCGTGGATAATGAAGTGACTTCTGTCTATGTGGTCGTGGAAGCCTTCAAAGAACCTTCCGTCGAATCGCTCGATTGTTCCGAACTCACCTCCCTGATAGAGCCGGGCGGCCCAATCTCGAAAAAACTCAGGGGCTTTGAGTTTCGTCCCCAGCAGGGGAAGATGCTTGAGGCGGTGGTCAGGGCTT
>CAYVLI010000502.1:0-2043 GCA_964452105.1 uncultured Nitrospinota bacterium | reverse complement strand
GGAAATAACCTCTTCTTATAGCTTAAGAAGGGGTTTTTTTTGGTATGGATTAATCTTGTGCGGGGAACTAAATATCTCCATAAGAACCAAACCATAAAGGAAAAACAAGCTTCGAAGCTGCAATTTGCTTCTTGCTTGAGAATTTCGATAAATATTAGGAGATTAAGAATGGATAAAATGAAAGGGCTTATCTGCCGCGAATGTGGCAGAGAATATCCGGCGGAAGACCTGCACGTATGTGAATTTTGTTTCGGCCCGCTGGAGGTAAACTACAACTATGATGAAATAAAACGCCGCGTAAGCCGCCAATCCATAAGCGACGGTCCGAAGAGCTTGTGGCGCTACAGGGACCTTCTCCCTGCGTCAGACAAATATTTAGTCGGTGAGAACAGCGGCTTCACACCTTTGCTCAAGGCGGATAACCTTGGCAGAGAGCTCGGTTTGAAAAACCTGTATATCAAAAACGACAGCGTAAATCACCCCACTCTTTCCTTCAAGGACCGCGTGGTTTCCGTGGCCCTGAGCAGAGCCAAAGAGATGGGTTTCGACACCGTTGCCTGTGCTTCTACCGGCAATCTTGGGAACGCTGTGTCGGCACAGGCGGCGGAAGCAGGGTTTCGCTGCTTCATATTCATTCCGGGAGATCTGGAAGCCGGCAAGGTGCTTGGAAGCCTCATATACGAGCCGACCCTCATAGCCGTTGACGGAAGTTATGATGACGTAAACCGCCTGTGCAGCGAAATAGCCAACGAGGTTCACTGGGGCTTCGTTAACATCAACATACGCCCTTACTACGCCGAAGGCTCAAAGACATTGGCCTACGAAACGGCCGAGCAGATGGGATGGGATGCGCCCGACCAGGTGGTCGTGCCGGTAGCATCGGGGTCATTGCTTACTAAAATAGGGAAAGGGTTCAAGGAGCTGCATAAGCTGGGACTCATCCCCCGCATGAACGTGAAGATTAACGGCGCGCAGGCTGAGGGGTGCTCCCCTGTGGCCACGGCCTTCAAGGAAGGGCGAGATTTCATAATACCGGTTAAACCCAATACCATAGCCAAATCGATCGCCATCGGCAATCCCGCCGACGGATACTACGCAATAAAAGCAGTGACCGAAAGCGGCGGAGCGATGGAATCGGTCACGGACGATGAACTGGTTCAAGGCATGCTCTTGCTGGGACGAACCGAGGGCATCTTCACGGAGACCGCAGGAGGAGTTACCATTGCGGTGCTCAAGAAGCTTGTGGAGCAGGGCAAAATCGGCCCCGAGGATGTTACAGTGGCCTACATCACCGGCAACGGGCTTAAAACACAGGAAGCCCTCATGGGCGCAGTGAAGAGCCCAATAAAAATCAAGCCACAGCTAAGCGATTTTAAGAAACGGGTCAACATATAGCGGGCGTAGCCACCTGACCTGCATCACATAGAAGCGCGGCCTTCAGGGCTGCGCTTTTATTTTGCAGGCGCCTCGCCATAACCGAGGAAAGCCTTACTCGAATTACGCAGAGGTTACAAATGAGTTTTGTGGAAATATAATTCAATGAAGCATATAATCAAAAATATTCCTTTTCCCCTGTTTCAGAGAGAATGGCTTGAAGGTAAAAATAACCAAAACCTCCGGCTTCTGCATGGGTGTGCAGCGGGCCATGAACATGGTGCTTGATGCCGCTAACAGCGGTAAGGATGCCGTGTACACGTATGGCCCTCTCATACACAACCCCGACACCATCGAGCTTCTGGAAAAGAAGAGAGTAACTGTCCTGGAGGACATCGAAAACCTTTCCAACGGCACACTGCTTATCAGGGCACATGGCATCCCCCCTCAATTACGAAGAAAGCTGAAAGTATCAGGGGCAAGGATTTGCGACGCTACCTGCCCGAAGGTGGGAGGCGTCCAATCCACCGTCAAGAAACACATGAAAAAGGGCTACCGGCCCATCATAGTAGGCGACGCAGGTCACCCGGAGGTGGTAGGCCTCGTGGGATACAGTAACGGGACGGGGCTGGTGATTAATTCCGAAGAGGAGGTGGATCGCCTCGCACC
>CAYVLI010000501.1:0-2057 GCA_964452105.1 uncultured Nitrospinota bacterium | reverse complement strand
GCGAACACGGGGACCATCAGCGAGCCCCCGAGATATATCTACGCCGTCCCTATGCTATACGAAGAAGAACTCTATGGAGTGCTGGAGGTCGCCTCGTTTGAAGACATCGATGAAATTAAACGGGAGCTCCTGGACGCCGCGGCTCGAACGATCTCCATATCCCTCCACAGCGCATCGCAGAACAAACGGATAAGGGAATTTCTGGAATCCACCCGGAAGGCCAATTTAGAGCTGCGAGCCAAAACCGAAGAGCTGGAGCTGCAGGCCGAAGAACTGAAGCTGCAGGCTTCGGAGCTGGAAGCCCAGCGAATCCAGGTGGAAGAAGCCGACCGACTGAAATCCGAGTTTCTTTCCAACATGAGCCATGAGCTGCGGACCCCTCTAAACAGCATACTGACTTTGACGCAGCTAATGATATCGCGTGGAACGGGGAAGGAACCGGAGCAGGAAATGGAATTTATGCGTGTAATCGACCGCAGCGGCCGGCAATTGCTCTCTCTAATCAATGACATTCTGAACCTGTCCAAGATAGAATCGGGGCAAATGGACCTCAACTTGACAGATTTTGATCCTCGCGAAGCAGTAGATGCGGTTCTGGAGACTATCCATCCCATGGCCGAAGAGAAAGGGCTTCGGACCAACATTCAGGTGGACGATGGTTTGATGATACATTCTGACAGAGAAAAAATTCAGCAAATCCTTCTTAACCTCCTCTCCAACGCTGTGAAGTTTACCGAGCAGGGTGAAATCGGGGTGCATGTGTGGGAGTCCGATGGCAAACTAAACTTTGAAGTCAGGGACACAGGAATAGGCATAAAGGAAACCGATCTGAAAGACATCTTCGATAAATTCAGACAGATAAACGGCACCACAACTCGAAAATACGAGGGCACCGGATTGGGGCTTGCGATAGCCCGGGAACTGGCCGGGATGCTGCAAGGCGATATTTCCGTGGAATCCATCGAGGGCCAGGGGAGCACTTTTACCCTTACCCTTCCGGCCCGACTCATCAAGGAGGAAACATGGGTTTCTGTCGAGAATACCGCCGATAGCGTTCCCGCCGAAAAGCCGGAACGGCGCGCACCAGGCTCGGTTAAACGGACGATACTGGTGGTGGAGGACAACGAAATAGCGGCGCTGCAAATCCGTACGGCCCTGCAAGAGAGCGGATATGAGGTTTATGTCGCTTCCGGGGGCGCAGACGCTCTCGAATACATGGATAAACAGGTCCCTGATGCAATCGTCCTCGACCTGATGATGCCCGGCATGGACGGGTTCCAGGTTCTGGAGCGAATCAGGGCCTCCTCGGGCACAAAAACACTTCCTGTGCTGGTGCTCACTGCAAAGGATTTGACAGAAGAGGAGAAGGCTCGTCTCAGCTATAATAAGATTCAACAACTTGTACAGAAAGGGGCGGTGGATCGAAACCAGCTCGTGGCCGATGTGGCGAAGCTGTTGGAAACTTCGGAAGGAAGGGAATCCCCGAAGGGTGAACTTCAGCCAAAGGAACCTCGACCTTCAGATGCAAAACAGGAGGCTGCCGGCGCCATCCTGGTGGTGGAGGACGATCGGGATAATCTCATTGCCATCACCGCCGTTCTCGATTCACTGGGGTATGAATATATTACGGCAGGCGATGGTCGGGAGGGGGTAAGAATGGCGGCAGAAAACCGCCCCGGCCTGATTCTCATGGATATGGAGTTACCCCTGCTGAACGGATTGGATGCAACAGGGCAGATCAAGTCCGATCCGTCCATGGCCGATATTCCGATTATTGCAATTACAGCCAGGGCCATGCTAAGCGAGCGGGATAAGATACTGGAGGCGGGTTGCAACGACTATATATCCAAGCCGCTCGACACCTCCCAGCTCGAAAACATGCTGAAAAAATGGCTGGGCTGAATCTGTTAGCCCTGACCGGCTGAAGAGCGTGCGCCGCCGGCCGGGGTTCAGCAAGTCAAAATAATAGTATCATAATTTGAAATCAACCGACGATAATGGACGGTCCTCTCACCCGTGGAGGTAACTATTATGGCCAAAAAAGTTCTGCTGGCAGT
>CAYVLI010000500.1:0-2072 GCA_964452105.1 uncultured Nitrospinota bacterium | reverse complement strand
GGGAGGAATCGCTTTCCGCCATCTGGCAGAGGATGCTCTCCCATCCCGCCTACAGGGACGCTCATGACCGCTGCAGGATGCAGGACCCCCTGTTCAGGAAGCAGTATATAGATACCATCTCCCCCGATGCTCATCTGCCGGTCGAGGTCTGGAAAGACCCTGAGGCCTTCAACCCGCCGCCTGACGGAGGTTTCAGACCTTCGGGGAAGAGCAAGAAGACGGCCTTTGACCTTTCTGTCAACAAGATCGGTGTATAGTTCATGATGCAGGGTAGATTATGCTTCTTCCGCGCATAGGTATGTTTCCATAAGTGCGCAGGCGACTATCAGGCGTCCCGGGTCGTGCGTCACGATATGAAAATTTTTAACCGGTACATTTTAAAAGAACTCTTGTCTCTCCTCGGCATACTGCTCCTGGTTTTCACCTTCGTTATTTCCCTGTGGCGCATACCTTTTTTCAGCGAGCTGGTCTTCCTGGGTGTACCCCTGACCCATGTCCTCAGGCTGATAGGCTACATGATGCCGCCTCTGCTTGTTTTTTCCATCCCTCCAGCCATGCTAACGGCGGCAGCCATGGCTTACAGCAGGCTCTCGTCAGATGGTGAGATCACGGCCATGAGAGCGGCCGGCCAGAGCCTCCACAGATTGCTTGTTCCACCCCTGATCCTGGGGGGGATGGCCTTCGTTGTAATGTTTTATTTCACTCTTTTTGCTGAGCCGCACGGCCTTAATGCTTTCAGGGAGGAGGCGTTCAGGATAATAAGCTCTAACATCAATCTCAAACTGAAGGAAGGGGTGTTTATTAAGGATTTCGACGGCTTCGTAATCTATCTGGATGAAATACCCCAGAACACCGGCATTCTGCGCGGGATAATGGTTACGGACTACAGGGGGGGTAAGAACCCGCGCTCCATTTTCGCCCGGGAGGGTTATCTGCTCAAGGATCCGGAGGCTTTCAAGATAACACTGAGACTTAAGGATGGAAGTATCCATAGCACCTCAGCTCATGGGAAAAAGTATCGTCTCCTCACCTTTGCTGAGAACGATCTCTCGCTGGACATGAATAAGGCCCTGGCTTCGAGCAAGAGGAGGCTTGAGGCCAGGAAGCATTTCGATGCCAGGGAATTGAAAAAGAAGCTGAAGACGATGAGTGAAGGCGATGAACTTTATTACCCCATGCTGGTGAGGTATAACAAGATGTTTTCGTTGCCTTTAGCAGTCGTTCTGTTTGCTTTAATCGGCGCCACTCTGGGCATACGCAACAGGAGGCTGGGAAAGTCCGGAGGGTTCGTGGCCAGCATTGTAATCGCTTTCCTGTACTACATCATGTTGACCGCCGGCGAAGGGCTGGGCGACGAAAACAGCATACCTCCCCTGATAGCGATGTGGCTGCCGAATATCATCCTGGGCTGTTACTGCCTTGTCACGATTCCCCGCGTGAACAGAGAAGTCTCCACGGGCCTGGCGGACACCATCGCCGGATTTATAAGAGCTCGTGCCAAGCGGCATGAGCAATGAAAAGGGCGACCGTTTGAGAACGCTGAACAGGTATATTCTCAGAGAGTTCTTCGGATTGATGGGCCCGGTCTTCGCAAGCCTGGTGGGTATCTATCTCATAGCCGAATTTTTTGAGCGCATAGATGACTTTATCGAGCACAATGCTTCCGTGGGAGACGCGCTGCTCTATTTTCTATACAAGCTCCCCCTTGTTGTTTATCAGATTACGCCCATAGCAGTCCTTTTCCCTACCATTTTACTCATCAGCCGTTTCAACCGCACCGGGGAGATGACTGCCATCAAAACGGGCGGGGTGAGTCTGTTCCGGACCGCCGCGCCGATCCTGATGGTCAGCCTGCTGGTGAGCGGTTTTGTTTTTCTTCTGGGGGAATTTGTAGTGAGTCCTTCGCTGCATCGGCTGGATTACGTGTATGAGGTGAAGATAAAGGAACAGAACTCGAGTGAATATCAGCAAAAGAACATCTGGGTTAAAACCGATCGCAACCAGATCTGGAGTATATCGAGGTTCATGCCCCGAAAGATGAAGATGGAGGATGTGGTGGTCTTCACTTTCGA
>CAYVLI010000499.1:0-2087 GCA_964452105.1 uncultured Nitrospinota bacterium | reverse complement strand
AATGAGCCATGCTCATGCGGTCAACCTTGACCAGTATGTCATCCGGCAGATAGAATTTTATATCCGCCCGCATCATCTCGGCCAGCCGTTCGAGACCCCTGTTTTCTTTCAGCCATCCGCTCAGCGGTTCCGCCTCGTCTTCTTCGCCGAGGCCTTTCTTTAACAGGGGTCCGTATAAACGGTTTTTCTCTTCCTGGTTGAAAGTAACGTACCAGCTTGCGAATCCCGTCTCATCAATGTTCTGGAGATACTCCAGGAACAGACGCAGTTTTTTTAAAGGACTCTCCCCATAATACCCGGTGCCCTCGGGGAACATGCCGAAAAATATTTGCAATAATTTGCTCCGCAGGGGTCCGGGCAGAAATGTCGCATAACGGACGAATCTGGCCGCCGCATAGCGCCGGTAGCCTCCCAGCATCTCGTCGCAGCCGTCGCCTGAGAGGGCCACGGTGACCTTCTCCCTGGTCATGCGGGCGAGATGATAAACGGGAAGCGCGGAGGAATCGCCGAAAGGCTCGTCCAGATGCCATGCTAACCGGGGTAGCGTTTCCTCGACATCATAGTTCACAACCTTTTCGTATGAGTCCGTCCCCAGGAGGGCCGCCGCCCTCCTGGCCCGGGGCAGTTCGTCGTAGGATTCTTCCCTGAAGCCTATGGAGAAGGATTTCACCGGACTCTGTGATGCTCCGGCCATCAGGGCCACCACAAGGCTGGAATCTATGCCCCCGCTCAGGAAAGCGCCCAGGGGCACATCGCTGATGAGGCGCATTTCTACCGACTCACGGAGTAGTTCCAGGAGCCGGCCCGAGCACTCTTCCTCCCCCATGCTGCTGGTCTCTGCGGGCGGCTCCCAATACCTCTGCAGTTGAAGTTTTCCGTTTTCCCAGATGGCCAGATGCCCCGGCTGAAGTTTGCGCACCTTTTTGTAGATGCTCAACGGAGCGGGTATGAACTGGTTTGTCAGGTAGCTGTCCAGAGCGGAATAGCTCAAATCTCTCTCCACCAATCCGGAGGCGAGCAGGGACTTTATCTCAGAACCGAAGACTATTCCCTCCCCCGGCAGGCTGTAGAAGAGAGGCTTCTGCCCCATGCGGTCCCGGGCCAGCATGAGCCGCCTGTTATCTTCGTCCCAGAGGGCGAAGGCGAACATCCCCCGCAGGTATCCCACGGCTTTTTCACGATACTCTTCGTAGAGATGCGGAATGACCTCGGTATCGGAGCGTGTCCTGAACTTGTGCCCTTTCTGCTCGAGTTCCTTACGAAGGCTCTGGTAGTTATATATTTCACCGTTGAAAACCACCGCCACCGTGCGGGATTCGTTAAATATCGGCTGGTCTCCGCTTTCCAGGTCGATGATGCTCAGTCTGCGGTGTCCCAGGGCCGCATGGCGGTCCAGGTAATAGCCTTCTGCATCGGGTCCCCGGTGCGCCATAACCCCGCACATCCTCTTCAGAGTGGAGCGGTTCAGGGTTTCCGATTCTCGCTCATATACTATACCGCATATGCCGCACATGCCTTTTTGCCTCGCGCCTTGATGTAGCAGTGGATGTACTTCTCCGCGCATCGCTTCCAGGTGAGATTAGAATCCATCAGGCGCCGCCGCAGGGAAGGCCCTTTTGTTTCTCCGACGCCTGCGTCGATGGTTTTGATTATGGCTTCAGCCAGCCCATCTGCGTCGCCGGGTGCGAACAACGAGAAAGCTCTTCCCTCGACCGCCAGTTCCCGCACGCCGGGTATGTCGGACGCGGCAACCGGGGCGCCGCAGGCCATGGCCTCCAGTACCACGTTCGGCCTCCCTTCCGAATAGCTGGGGAGCACCAGGAGTTCCGCACTGTTATACCAGAGCGGGAGCTCGCTCTGGGGTCTGGTTCCCACGAACAACACTGAATCTTTCATACCCTGTCGGAGAATCTCGTGTTTTAGTTCTTCTTCCAACGGGCCCCCGCCGACCAGCGCCAGCAGAACGTCCTCCCTCTTCTGCCGAACCCATTGAAACGCCTTCAACAGGTCGCGCAGCCCCTTGTTTTCCGTAAAGTTCCCCACGAACAGGACGATGCGTTTGTCCCGGGGCAGCCCGAGTTGCTCTG
>CAYVLI010000498.1:0-2092 GCA_964452105.1 uncultured Nitrospinota bacterium | reverse complement strand
TTTGGGGGTGTGAAGGGATTGGGGCTTCTCGATATTCTGTGCCGGGCGGAGAGGTCGGTTGACATTCTCGCGAAGGAGGCCGCCATGACCTTGGCCAACACGTCCAGGCACCTCCAGGTTCTGCGTGCTGCCCGCCTTGTTGAAACCAGAAGGAATGGCACTTTATTTATTATCGCCTCGCGGATGAATCTATTTGCGGGCTCTGGTCGCTGCTAAAGGATATTGGATCGAAGAGAATTGCTGAGATTAACCTGTTTGTAGATAAATATTTCAGAGCTCGGGATGAGCTCGAGCCCATAGGAAGGCGCGAACTCCTGGAAAGAGTGAAAACGGCCCAGGCTGTGGTGATCGATGTGAGACCCAAAGAAGAATATCTTGCCGGCCATATCTCCGGGGCTCTATCAATTCCAGTTGAGGAACTTGAATCGAGGCTCAGTGAATTTTCCCACGATATCGAGATTGTTGCATACTGCCGCGGGCCCTTCTGCGTTCTTTCTCTTCGGGCGGTTGAGATTCTTCGCGAGAAGGGATTCCGAGCGGTACGCTTCGAAGATGGAGTGCGGGAATGGCGTGAGCACGGGTTCTCGGTGGCTATGGGCGACGGGACTGAACCGTGTCGAGGAAGAAAGCCCAAATGATCTACGATGCGGTCAAATTTCTTCATATTCTATCCGTAGTCTTCATGTCAGCTCCGCTTTACAACCTCATAGTAGTTAATGAAAGGGTTCTGTTTGGGAAAGCCCCCTTTGCTGTGGACAGGTATTTTGAAAATATCATAAAAGGTGCAGCCTTAAGGTGCTATGTCTACCAGCTAACGGCAATGACAACGGGCATTCTTCTTCTTCCCCTTGCAGGACTTCCTTTGACGACCCTCCTTGAAAACCAGATTCTTCTTGTAAAGCTTTTGCTCCTCCTTATGTTGTCTGTCCTGCTCTCAATCGTCCATTTTCGCATTCAACCGGCCATAGAGGAACTCTTAGATAGCGTGGACGGAGATGAGATTCCGGCTGATATCGCCGGTCAGATTGCACCGCTTAGAATGCGCCGAAAGCGTCTGGCCGCTATTTGTCTTTTCATCGTGATTATTGTTATTCTCAGTGGCCTACAGGTCTACGAGCGGTTCGGTCTTCCCATAAACGTTTTTCTTGTTAGTTTGGCTGGCCTCTTCTCATACAGGGTCTATCGGACGCCGGTACGGTTCGGTTGGATGTAGACCTTGAAATTGGACTAAAACACTTTAAAAAGGAGTATTGTCGATGAATTTTCTCGTAATTCTGAACAAGAAACCGTTGGATGGTACGGACGCTACATGGAATGCATTGCGGCTGGTGAAGCAAGCGCAGAAATCCGGCATGTCAGTGAGGATTTTTCTGATGAACGAAGGGATCGACCTGGCCAGCGAGGGTATTGAGAGGATGGAGGGGTTTGACCTGCAGGGGATGCTTCTTGAGGCGGTCTCCTCGGGTGCAGAAGTGAAGCTTTGAAAGTCCTGCATAACCCGGTGCGGGTTAGGAAACAGGAATATCATTCCCGAGGCGAAAGTGGCGGGCATGGCTGATCTCGTCGAATGGATAGCTGATTCAGATAGGGTGCTGTCGTTTTAGTTTCAATCTAAGAGGAAAGTTTCTCTGGCTAAAAAGCAGAGGGAAATCGTTCTCGGCCTTACCGAGAACCTGGGCCAGTTCTCACTCCTGGTGCTCATAACCGGTTTCGTGGGTGCCATGGTGGGGTTGGAGCGGACTGTTGTTCCCCTGATCGGCAAAACCGAATTCGCGCTTACTTCGAAAACTGCCATCGGCTCCTTCATCGTCAGTTTCGGCGTGGTCAAGGCTCTCTGCAACATGTATTCTGCCAGGATCTCCGAGAAGTGGGGGAGGAAGAAGGTCCTGGTCCTGGGATGGTTGATAGGCCTGCCCGTTCCTTTCATCATCATTTATGCAAACAGGTGGATCTGGATAGACTTTGCGAATGTTCTTTTAGGGATTAACCAGGCCCTTACCTGGTCGATGACGGTGATAATGAAGGTCGACCTGGTGGGCCCGAAAAGGCGCGGCCTGGCCCTGGGGCTCAACGAGTTTGCGGGTTACCTCTC
>CAYVLI010000497.1:0-2103 GCA_964452105.1 uncultured Nitrospinota bacterium | reverse complement strand
GCCCTGTTCAACTGGCTTTTCGCCCGACATCACAGCGGCAAGTTCGTCCTGCGCATCGAGGACACCGACCGCAGCCGCTCCACCGATGAGTACATCGAACAGATTCTCGAAGGCATGCGCTGGCTCGGATTGGACTGGGACGAAGGACCCTTCCGCCAGACGGAGCGCCAGAGCATATACAAGCAGTACGCAGAGAAGCTCATCGACGAAGGCAAGACCTACTTCTGCTACTGCACCCCCGAGGAGCTCGGGGAACGGCGAAAAGAGGCCATGAAACAGGGCCGCCCCCCGAAGTACGACAGGCGCTGCCGGGACAGGAAAGAACCCAGGCCGGGCATCGAACCCGCCGTACGCTTCAAAGCGCCCCTTGCGGGAACCACCGTCTTCCATGACCTGCTGCGCGGCGAGGTAAGAGTGGAGAACGAACAGCTCGACGACCTCATTATCATGCGCTCGGACGGAACCCCGACCTATAACTTCACCGTAGTGGTGGACGACGCCACCATGAACATCACCCACGTCATACGCGGCGATGATCATGTGGCCAACACACCGCGTCAGGTTTTGCTCTACCAGGGACTGGGGTTCGAGCTGCCACTATTCGCGCACCTATCGATCATCCTGGGTCCGAACAAGGCAAAGCTGAGCAAGCGCCACGGCGCCGCCTCCATCCTCGAATACAGGGACACGGGCTACCTCCCCGAAGCCCTGGTCAACTATCTGGTGCGCCTCGGCTGGTCGCATGGAGACCAGGAAGTCTTTACCCTCCAGGAGATGATCGAGCACTTCTCACTGGACAACGTCAGCCCGGCCGCCGCAGTGTACGATACCGACAAGCTGCTCTGGATGAACAGCCACTACCTGCGCAGCATCGCCCCGGCGGAGATCGCCCGGCGTCTGGAGCTCTTCCTCGATGAACCCGGCGTCGGCGAGGCTTTTCATAAGCTGCCGGAGGAAACGAAGGTGCGCATCGTGGAGTCGCTCCAGCCCCGCACCAGCACCCTCGTGGAGATGGCCCGGGGAGCCGTTTTCTACATGGCGGGAGAGCTCACATACGACGAGAAGGCCAGCAAAAAATTCCTTACAACAGAAGCGCTGCCCCTGCTCGAGGAGATTACCGAAGCGCTGTCACGACAGCAGGACTACCGTGAAGAGTCCCTGCAAGCGCTCTTCGCAAACTTCGCAGAGGAGAAGAGCGTAAAGCTGGGAAAGGTAGCCATGCCCGTACGAGTGGCCCTGAGCGGAAGTAACATCAGTCCCGGCCTCTTCGAGATAATATCCATACTGGGAAAGGAGAAGGTTCTTATTAGACTTCAGCGTGGCATCGACTACATCAAAAGCCACCAGTGATGATACGGCCTCAAAAGTTGACATGAGAAATTGTGATACTTATAATAGAAAAGACTTAAAGGGGACAATACCACGCTGATCAATATAACGGCTGGGGAGTCGTCCAGTGGCAGGACTCCAGACTCTGGATCTGGCTACAGAGGTTCGAACCCTCTCTCCCCAGCCAAAATTTTCCCCGCGCTCAGTCAGCCTGTCCTTTTTTGCGAACAGACCAGGGCCGACGCCTCTCCAGGACAGAATGTTCGAGGAGCATGACTAAGCTCCGGCGCATCCATGATGATAAATGCTTGACCGGCATTACTTATTCGATTATATAATATTTACCGAAACTTCTGGTGGCCCCATCGTCTAGTGGCCCAGGACATCGCCCTCTCACGGCGAAAACCGGGGTTCGAAACCCCGTGGGGCTACCATTTGAAATTAACCGCCTGAGAAATTATGAGACCTCTATAATTTTACAACCTCACTGAATCCTACGACCCTATTTAAACAGTCAACTCTAACACTTCCCAATATCGATAATCCTGCCTATCAACAAAGTCGCAAAGCCGGACATATACTTACCGGCCGGCGTAAAGGAGAAAAGGAAATGAGCGAAGATAAGAAACAGGCCATGAGAGAGGCCAAGATGTCCGTCGTACAGGGTTACGCAGCCAGGCTCCCCATGCTGATGGTCAAGAACGTGGTGGAGGCTTTCGGGGAAAAGGGCTGGGAGGTACTGGAAAAAGCCGCCAGGGAGTTCGCCGAATACCG
>CAYVLI010000496.1:0-2104 GCA_964452105.1 uncultured Nitrospinota bacterium | reverse complement strand
CCGTTTACCTGTGCATGGAGAGCCCTGAGGTCTGGCGGAAGGTATTCGGAAACACGCCTTTTTGCGACCCAGTTCTGGCTCCTATTTTTCATCATTGAGTTGCCCTTCAAAACGCGAGGGCGGGTTTAAAACCCGCCCTTACACCTATGCGCGTAGCGAGCAGTGAATCAGTCCTAAAAAGGTTTTTTCGGCGAAAATCTTCTCCCCCTTCAAGCTCTCCCCCCCTTTAACCGGTTTCTGCTTTAATTCAACATAATGCTTGACTCTAAAAACAGGTACCACGGCCGAATCCCGCCTATCGACGTGCTGTCGGCTTTCTGCGCCAGACAACACAGGAATTTTACAAACCCAACTTTTCGGCCACGTCCTGTAGGCCGTATTTTTCCAGGGTTTCGCGGGTGGGCATGCCTGTCTCCAAATTCCAGCCTCTGAGCCGATAGTAGTCGTCCTTCATCTTTTCCAGCTCCTCTTCGTTGAACCCGAGCTCCGGCGCAGGCTTGCCGCCGGGCTGGAAGCGGTCCCGATATGCCTTGGATAGCTTATCGTCTTCCCTGGTGAGGCCGCATTTGCCCAGAAAAGCCCTCTCCAGATGATGCACCCTGCTGGCCGCTTCGGATAGCATATCGACGTCAACCGTTTCCCCCAGGCCATGGCTCATGCACTCCGCGATGGCCGCATCGTCGACAGGCAGACCCATGAAGCCGGTTACCCACGAGCAGACCCCTGTCATGTCCATGATATTAGTCCGCTGCTCGTCCTGGTGCACCAACGCGGCTTTTCCATCGGTCACCCTGGGGTCCGCCGCCTCCCGTATTCCCACTTCTTTCTCCGCGCGCTCTTTATATTTAGCGGCTGCCTCCTCGAAATCGGCGGCATCCCCGGCCCCCGCATATCTCCTTGCGGAGACGGCGTCCACGAAAGGCTGTACCTGGGCATCCTCCCCTATCGCAGAAACCGCGGAGGCCAGCGCCCTGGTCTTCAGCGGAGGGACGTGCATATCAGACGGCGATCCTTTCGACATGAGCAGAAATTCTTCGGCCCCCTTGCCTATCTTCCTTGCAGCGGCAGGTAAGCCGTCCGCTATCAAATCACCGATCCCCTCGCGATATGCCAGCTTCCGGGCCATCTGGATGATAGCCTCCGGGCTGCCCCACTCCATGGGGATACCGTCAGTGTCATCGGCGGTTATGATACCAGCTTCGTAAAGCTGCATGAGCCATGCGATGGCGTTTGAGAGGGAACGCGCATCCAGGCCGTAGCGCTGGCAGTCCACGTAGGAGCGCCAGAAGACCATGAGGTCGGGGTTCTTGAGGTCCCAGGTCAAGTCGCCGTAGGGGCTGCATTTGGCGGTGCCAGAGCCGACGCCGGGGATATCGTAGCCGTCGAAGCAGGCCACGGGGCAGGCGAAGCAGCCCACCCTGCTGTGGAGGTGCTCCTTCAGGAACTCCTCCTCGCAGATGTTCTCGCACCCTTCCCAGGATTTCCCCATCATCTCGTAGATGCCGCGCATCTCCCTGTCGTGTATCCTGGTGAGGCCGAACTCGTGAAGGTCCTGGTACATCTTGCTCTGCTTTATCTCTTTGTGAAGGCGCTTGCAAACTCCGATGAACTCCTTCGGCCTTGCGATGGGTATCCCTTTTGTGCCGCGCACGGCGACAGCCTTGAGGTTCTTGGAACCCATGACCGCCCCCAGCCCCGTCCTGGCTGCCGAATTCCCCGTTCCGGACATTATCGAGGAGTAAAGCACCTGCCGCTCACCGGCGGGGCCGATACACACCACCTGGGCGCCCGGGTCATGGGCGTCATCCCTGACCATTCCCGGTGTCTCATAAGTATCGCGTCCCCAGATGGAAGAGGCATCCCTTATCTCGACCCGGTCGTCTCTGATGTATAGATAGGCCGGCCTGTCGGCCTTCCCTTCTATCACCAGGTTGTCGTATCCCGCCAGCTTAAGCTCGGCGCTCAGGTAACCTCCAATGCCGGCATCTCCCAGGGCGCCTGTCACGGGCGATTTGCACATCACGTCCATCCTGCTGGCGCCGGGGAACGGCGTGCCCACCATCACGCCTGAGCCGAACAGGAGCAGGTTCTCCGGATCGAAAGG
>CAYVLI010000495.1:0-2108 GCA_964452105.1 uncultured Nitrospinota bacterium | reverse complement strand
TGAGCCAGTGGGAGCCGGCCAGGGACATAGTAAACTGGACCAACGTGGACCACACCAACCAGGTCACACGATGCGCGGTGGCCATCGCAAAACTTTTCGAAGAGATGTACTCCATCGAGGTTAACATGGACTACATCATAGCGGGCTCGCTCTTGCACGACGTGGATAAGCTGGTACTCTTCGACTCGAAGACGGGCGCTCACACCGAACTCGGCGACAAGTTCGCCCACGCCACCTACGGCGGCCACGCGGCGCTGGCCGTCGGGCTTCCTCCGGATGTGGCGCATATAATAGCCTCGCATTCCTCCAACTATTCCAATACTGAGCCGCAGACGGTTGAGGCCGTTATAGTCCGAAACGCAGACCACGTAGTCGCCGAAGGCAGGAATACCGCAATGGGATGTCGCGTTAAATTCAAAAACGACAATTAGCTGCTTGCTTCCCGGGAGTAGCCGCTGGACGGGGATCAATCATGACTTCAAATTCTCCAGGAAACACCGCCCTGGGCGGAACAAGGGTGCTCGATCTGGCTGATGAAAAGGGCGTCTATTGCACCAAGCTGCTTGCGGACATGGGCGCGGATGTAATCCGAATCGAGCCTCCCGGAGGCGACGTCATGCGCGGCATGGGCCCTTTCGTCGATGACCGCCCGAACCCGGAGAGAAGCATTCCCTTCCTGCATTACAACACCAGCAAGCGCGGCATTACCCTCGATTACACAACAGACGATGGCAAGGAGCTTTTCCTGCAACTGGCCGATAAAGCGGATATTATAGTGGAAACCCTCCAGCCCGGTGCGCTTGACGATCTGAGCATCGGCTACCCAGCCTTGAGCCGGCGAAACCCCGGCCTCATCATGACCTCCATTACCGGCTTCGGGCAGAACGGGCCTCACAGCAATTATAAATGCTCCGACATCGTGGCCTACGCCATGGGCGGTTACATGTACACAACAGGCTACCCGGAGGACCCGCCGGTACGCGCATACGGAAACCAGTCCTATCACGTCGGCTCGATCTACGGAGCCATCAGCACCCTCTCGGCCCTGTTCAACAAGAACATCACCGGCCGGGGACAGCACGTTGACGTCTCGCTGCAGGAGTCCGTCCTATCGGTAACGGAGCACGTTAACATCTACTACATCTATGAAAACCACGTATCGCGGCGGCAAGGCACTTCCCACGGCGTGTGGCAGGTGGACCTCAAGGGTCCGGTAGGCTCAGGGGACGTATTCGAATGCAAAGACGGCCATGCTTGTGTTTTCAGCATGAAGGAGGAAACCATCCAGTGGCTTATAGACAGCGGTGTCGAGGAGGCGGAACCCTATCTGGCTCCGGAATGGGCGGAGCCGGAGAAAGCGGAAGAGCGGGGACAGATCATCTGCAGCATGGTGAAAGAGTGGGTGAAGCAGTTCACCAAAGACGAAATCTTTTTCGAGGGCCAGAACCGGCGGGTTACCACCGCCCAGGTCAATACGCCGGATAAGGTGTTCCACGACCCCCATCTCAGGGAACGCAATTTCTTCATGGACATAGAGCATCCTGAGATAGGTAGAACCTTGACCTATCCCGGCGCGCCTTACAAATTCCCGGAGACGCCGTGGCGGATCAGCCGGAAAGCTCCCCGAATCGGAGAGCACAATCGCGAAATTTACATCGACGAACTGGGGCAGACCGAAGGTCGCCTGGAAAAACTTAAAAAGAAGGGTGTAATCTGAACTCGATGTCGCAACCTGCACTGTCGGGTGCGGAGACCCGACAGCACAAGAATAAGGCCGATAATAAGAAAATCCTGAAAAAGTCTGCTTCAATGTTGTTTTCTTGCTGAAGTTTATTATCGGATGTCATTCCCGCTAAAGCGGGAATCCAGTGTTTTCAATGGTTTTCACATTACCCTGGATTCCCCGGTCAAGCCGGGGAATGACAGGAAAGAGACTTTTTCAGGATTCTCCAGAAGCATGATACCTACCCATTTATGGGTGGGAAATTCATCATCCCGCTTTTAGCGGGACGAGCCCCCGGATTCATCCGGCGGGCATCAGAGTTAAATACCAGGGGGGGAGAAATGAACAGGCGGTTCAATTTCGAAGGGTTGCGCATAGCCGACTT
>CAYVLI010000494.1:0-2128 GCA_964452105.1 uncultured Nitrospinota bacterium | reverse complement strand
TATCTATATTTCGGTACCAGTTGACTGCGCCTCGGAAACCCGTCCGTTTGAATCCTTCGGTAAAGACATCGATATCATGTTCGGTAATCCAGGCGGGCATGGCATCCGGCAAATAAGCCGTGTCTATGAACCTCTGGTCTTTACCGAACAGGAATTTCCATCGCTTTTCCGGTGGCGGGTCTCCGGACGCCGAATAAAAAAATTTAAGCATGGCGTCCCGCACATCCGTCTCTAATTCTTTCTCTATCCTTCCCGGCTCCTGGAAATAAAGGATATAGAACTCCAAATCTCCCGCCATCATTTTCATCCTTTCCGTGGGCCTGATGCTATTCCATGAGCCTGGTGAATAAGGTACGCTGAGCAGGATTAAAGAGTGAAATATATCCGGCCTCAGCAGTGAGCAATGCCAGGCCACCGGGGCGCCCCAGTCATGTCCGACGATAACAGCCCGTTCTTCTCCCAGAGCATGCACGAGGCCGACGATATCTCCCACCAACTGGAGTATATTGTATGCTTCTATCGGCTCAGGCCTGTCGGTCTGGCCGTATCCGCGCTGGTCGGGAGCCACGGCGTGGAATCCTGCCTGGGCCAGGGCCGGCAATTGATGCCTCCAGGAGTACCACAATTCGGGAAATCCGTGACACAAGATTACCAGCGGCCCTCGCCCTTGCTCGGCAATATGCATTTTGATACCGTTTGTGTCTATAAACCTATGTTTGACTGTTTCCATTTTCTCTCCCATTCTTTAATAATTATCGTAGATTAAAACGTTTCTGGATCACTGATTTGATAATTTCGCGCTCTCTGCTATGCAGGGTTTTTCAAGGTTCTATGGCCTATTTTTGAAGGGCGGCGCGGGAGAATCCTCCACTCGAAGGAATCGTCCCCCAAGTCCATTCTTGCCCGCACATCCAGACGCAAGTTACGATTGTGAGCGGAAAGTAATCCTTCCCAAAGGCAGTTCCAGGCTTCAAAAACGGCCGGATGCGGGTTCATTACTTCATGCATCATTCGCCAGCCCGGCTGGCGAATGATAATAGCATCACCTGCATGCTCGCTGGTTGCTTCTTCCCCCTGGCCTCGCGCCATTCTCAGCATGAGCTCTGCAAAACCGTTTGCATCACGACTGGAGATGCCCAGAGTGCGCGCCGTCCGCTCGTAATAATGTAAGCCGATGAGCGTCCCTGTTAAACCGGATAGATAACGACCGTCAAAGGGGCCGAAAAGATCGATAGCTTCAAGCGTCATGCTGCGCCACCAGTCCATTCCAAAATTACGCAAGGCTTTGTGCAGTCTTTCTTCGGGCCAGTCATGGGAGGGGAGCCTGGGCGCCGCCTCCAGGTCGAAATCCGGGCCTTCCTCCCCCCGCACAAACCTCACCCGGTCCTCGGGCTCGAGTTCATTATCATACTCATAAAAATAGCCTTCCAACCCGGGTTGACCGTCCATTGTCTGTTTGGTGCAGACAAAACCGACCCGCTTGTTTCCCAGCGAAACGCCATTATTCCCGTGCCAACCCCGGAGCATGGCGCGGGAAACCGCTCCTGGAACCCCGGCAATGGCCGCATCGACCCAGGCGTATCTGGGCGGTGAATAGCGAATCCAGGCTTTGCGGTCAGACTCGTACATATATTCCACTTTCACCTCGCCTACCCTGTTCGCCAGATAGTGAAACTGGGCAGAGGCCACCGGGGCCGGCAAATGGCTGATGCCCAGCTTTTCCAAACCGGGCAGAAACTGTTCATGATGCTTCCGGCGAAATAGGCGATAGGTAAATTCTGCTGCATCCTGAACCCCTCGACGGGTTATCAGGGTAAGGATGAAACCCGTAAAAAAGCCGTGGTAGAGGTCGGCGACGGCCCTATATTCAGCGGTTCTTTCGTCCGTGGGCGACAGATCACGGAACATGTTTCCCCCTGGTTACTGTTTCAATATCAAGCAGGAATTGCTCATAATGAGGTTCAGACAATATCGCTTTTATAGCACAACCCGCTGTCATTACAAACTAATTGCAACTAATTCCCCTCTCATCATTAGTCGGGCAAAAAAAAGTTGACTTCGTAAATAGCCCGGCCTACAATATAGGGATAGGGGGTATAGGTATATGGTAAAAGCTATGGAAAAAGAA
>CAYVLI010000493.1:0-2134 GCA_964452105.1 uncultured Nitrospinota bacterium | reverse complement strand
GTCCTGATATACGATTATCTCGCCAGTGACGTGTTCCTGGCGGAAGCCAGGGAGGATGCGGAGATAATCTACGTGGGCAAGAAGGGCGGGGACCATACCCTCTCCCAGGAAGGCATAAACCGGCTGCTGGTGGAAAAGGCCCAGGAAGGCAAGAAAGTAGTACGCCTGAAGGGGGGAGACCCTTTCATATTCGGCCGCGGCGCCGAGGAAGCGGAAGAGCTGTTCGACGACGGTGTTCACGTCGAGATCGTACCGGGGGTGACGTCGGCCATAGCCGCCCCCGCCTACGCGGGCATACCGCTCACCCATCGTTCTCACACCTCCTCCGTGGCTTTTATTACCGGGCACGAAGACCCCACCAAGGAGGTCTCCAGCGTGCACTGGGATGAGATTGCAAAGGGGGTAGGCACGCTGGTGTTCCTCATGGGAATGAGCAACCTGCCCAAAATAACCAGGAACCTGATGGACAGCGGGCTCGGCCCTGATACGCCTGCAGCGCTGGTTCGATGGGGCACCACCGCACAGCAGCGGACTCTCATCGGAACCCTCAAAGACATAGCGGATAAGGCCGTGAAAGCCGGGTTCGCAGCGCCCTCCATCATCGTGGTGGGGTCTGTGGTCAAGCTGAACGAGAAACTAAACTGGTTCGAGAGCAGGCCTCTATTCGGCAAGAGCATACTGGTAACGCGGACACGCGAGCAAGCCAGCCAGTTCGCAAGTCTCCTGTCCGAAGCCGGGGCCAACGTCATTGAGTTCCCCACCATACAGATTGTACCTCCCCGGAGCTGGGATGAGCTGGATGCGGAAATCAACGATTTGCAGAGATACCAGTGGCTCATCTTTACCAGCATCAACGGTGTAGCCAATTTCAACTGGCGACTAACCGCTTGCGGCAGGGATGCCCGCGACCTGCACGGTATAAAGGTCTGCGCTATCGGCCCGGGAACCGCAAGAGCGGTGGAGGAGTTGATGGGTTTCGAGCCGGACATGGTCCCGGAGGAGTTCAGGGCGGAATCCGTGGTGGAAGCGTTTAAGAAGCTGGCCCCCGGAGGGATTAAGATACTGTTGCCCAGGGCGGAAGTGGCCAGGGAGATATTGCCTGAGCAACTGAAGGAGATGGGCGCAGATCTGAAGGTGGTTACGGCCTACAGGACGGTGATACCCGAAGAAGGGGGAGAAAAACTGTCTGCGATGCTCGAAAACGACCAATTGAATATGGTCACCTTTACCAGCTCGTCCACGGTGGAGAATTTCGTGGAGATGGCGGGAAAAGACCGGCTGGCGATACTTAAAAAAAAGGCGGCTGTTGCATGCATCGGTCCCATCACCGCTGAGAAAGCGGTATCCTATGGGCTGAACGTGGACGTCCAGCCCCAGGAATACACCATACCCGCCCTGGCAGAAGCCATCATCGAGTTCTACGGTGTCTCCCATGAGAGGGCTTAATTATTGACTTGAGGTCATCTTAAATTATAATTAAATATGTGCTTCAGGCTTTATAAAAAATTCTATCGTTCGATAAGTTAAAGTAGCGCCATCACATCCCTCGAGCAGGGAGACTCAGTTACCTTAAACGATTAAACACGACCATAAGGAAGACTAATTTTATGCTGGGAATAACTAAGCTTCTGTGTGACAAGGCGACTCCCGCCGACGCCATAAGGTACAACAGGGACGTATCCAAGCTGCCGCCGGATATGCTCCGGTTCGCAGACGACGCCAAACCCATCGTGGTATGGAACATGACCCGACAGTGCAACCTGCACTGCATACACTGCTACGCCCATGCAAAAGAATTACCCCAGGAAGGCGAGTTGAGCAACGAAGAAGCAAAAGTCTTCATAGATGATCTCGCCGATATGGGTGTGCCCGTCATCCTCTTCTCAGGCGGCGAACCCCTCATGCGCAAAGACCTTTTCGATCTCGGCGCATACGCAATCGGAAAGGGGTTGAGAGCGGTAATTTCCACCAACGGCACCCTCATAGACGAAGAGTCTGTCAAGAAGATAAAGGAAACAGGCTTCCAGTACGTGGGTATCAGCATAGACGGCCTGCCGGAGACAAACGATAAGTTCAGGGTGCGAGAGGGCGCCTTCGATGAGGCCATGCGCGGCATACACCTGTGCCGTGAGTT
>CAYVLI010000492.1:0-2134 GCA_964452105.1 uncultured Nitrospinota bacterium | reverse complement strand
TGCCTGTCCGTTTTAAGCAACTCAACGTTTATGCCGCGGGCCACGGTTGGAAGCGATAGCTCGGCTCTGGCGCCAGCTCTGTCAAGCCGAGCAGAAACGTCTCCCGCCAGCACGTTGACCAGTTCACCAACTACATCTCCCATATCGTCGCTTTCGAAGGGTATGTCGAACCCTGCAAACCTCTCGGCCAGCGCTATCGCAGTATCTTTGGGCAAGCAGAGCATGAGCGACCAGTTGCCGTCTCCCACGAGAGAAATGATCCCCACAACCCCCTCAAATTGCTTCTCCTCTTCGGCGGTTTCCTGATGCTCCAGGGAGACACCGCACATGGCAGAAAACGACTCTGTAACCGATTGAATCACATAATGCACGAACATGGAAAGCGGCTGCTTTCCTGTATCAAGATTTATTTGGACCATGAGCGCTTCCCCCCGATTGTTGCTGGCCGGATTATCAACTTCCACTCATTATTTTTCCGAAGAAACCCCGGGACTTTTTCCCTTCTTCCGCGATTCCTTCAATGACCCTGGACAGCTTTCGCTGAAGGTCTTCCACGGTAAAGGGTTTGCATATATATGAATCAGCGCCCGCCTCATCCAGGGCCGTCTCTATCTTGCCCATGGTCTTCTCGCTGGTCACCATGACTATGGGTACGCGCTCGGTGTCTTTCATACTTTTCACTTCGCGCACGAAATCGATGCCGCTCATGTTGGGCATATTCCAATCAACAAAGAGGATATCAATGCTCCTGGGGCTGAACTTCTGGAGGGCGTCCTTGCCGTCCTCCGCCTCAATGAACTCGAAATCGGCCAGCATGGTCTGCTTGAGGGCCTTCATGACCATGGTCCGCATGACTCGCGAATCATCTATAACCATGGCTTTAAGCTTCATAGTCAAAGACCTCCATGGAAAGTTCTCCCTTTCGCCAGGGCGCACTTTAAGCCACATATTTTTTTGCAAAGGTACTTTTAGAATCGTATCGGAACCTGTTTCATAAAACTTAAGCAGATGATTTCTCCGGGGAGCACACACTGTTCTGCCGGCCGGAAACGGAAAGAGCGGTTATTTAACTCTTTCCTGGCTTCTGGGTACGAATTTCCTTTAAACTGAGTGGGGTCTCATACCACAGCCTTTTAACTCCGTTCACCGCTAAAGGGGTGGCTCGGCGGAAATGAGATACGGATTAACAGATTTAAAAAAAACAGAAATTTTTTAATCCACCGCTTGAGATTTTTAAAATTCATGCTATAATCCGTCCACTCTGAATAAATTTTGTAATTAATTTTGTGCGCATCTTGTAACTCTTATCCATGAAAACAAGATGCGTTTTGGGAGGAGAAGATAGACGATGGGTGATTTTATTTTAGAAAATCTCTCTATGAGCTTCGGCGGGCTGAAGGCTGTCAATAATGTGAGTTTTACGGCCAGGGGAAACGATATCTTCTCCATCATAGGTCCCAACGGAGCAGGGAAGACCACCATATTCAACTGCATCAGCGGTCTCTACAAACCCGACAGCGGGAAAATCATTTTCGATGGCGTTAACCTGGTGGGCCTTAAACCCCACCAGATAGCCATGCAGGGCGTAGCGCGCACCTTTCAGAACGTGGAACTATTCGCCAACATGACGACACTCGATAACATCCTGGTCGGCCGGCATATCCACCAGCATGGTGGCATAATAGGAGGGGCTTTCCTTACAAAAAAGGTCAAGAACGAAGAAAGGAAAGCACGAGAACGAGCAGAAGAGCTATTGGAATTCCTCAACCTCACCGATGTAGCCTACCATTTAGCCGCAGGCCTCCCCTTCGGCATCCAGAAAAGAATCGAAATGGCCCGGGCCCTCGCCCTGGACCCCAAACTCCTGATGTTAGACGAGCCCGCAGCCGGACTAAACCCTCACGAAGTCGAAGAAAAAGCAGAACTCATAAAGGAGATAAGAAATTCCCACGATATGACGGTTCTCCTCGTGGAGCACGATATGAGACTCATAATGGGTATCTCGGACATGATAACAGTCATCAACTTCGGAAGTAAAATAGCTGAGGGGAACCCCGCTGAGGTACAGAACAATCCTGCGGTTATCGAAGCTTATCTCGGAGAGGAGGAGTAGCGCCGTGCTGAAAGTACAAAA
>CAYVLI010000491.1:0-2148 GCA_964452105.1 uncultured Nitrospinota bacterium | reverse complement strand
GAGATGGATTCACCGGATGTCATGGAGACCGATGCCTGGGAGAAGGCCAGAAACCACGGCCGAACGGCCCAGGTCAGGCCCCTGTTCCTGGACATGGGGCGCGACGTCTATAAGCTCATCTTTTCCATGAAGAGGTAGGCCTTTTTTATTATTAGTGAACCCTTCTATAAAACACGGGCCGAAGCGGGCGGGGTCGGCGGCAGCTCCTACCGTTTGTTCGTTCTTTAATCGCAAGGCGTTGTGTTCAGGAACTCCTGTTATTAAAGCCCGCGTATTTTACCATCCCCGCCATGGCCCTGGCGCACTCCTCGGGCGTCAGATAAAAGGGGACCTTGCCCAGATCCTTGAGCACCTGCAGTCCGCCTGCGTATTCTGAGTAGATGGATGTCGCCAGCAGCGGTTTGCCATATTTCTTTGGAATGGCCCCCAGTATCTCGTAGGCCTCCAGCAGGCGTCGCTGCGTCTCCAGGGAGTTCTCGAAGAAGGGCACGGGAGGGAGGATGATGAGACCGTCTATATAGTCGAGACCGGCAACCATGTCTGCTATGCGGGCCATTGGCACGGGCCTGGGGTCCGCCGCGGTGTCCACGGGGTTACGCGGCTCCGGGGCGTGGGGCAGCAGTAACTCCTTTATCTTCTTCCGCGTCGCCGGGTCTATCTCGGGTACTTCCAGCCCCATGGAGGAGCAGGTGTCCGATGAAGTAACGCAGTAGCCGCCGCCGTCCCCGACTATGGCGACCCTGTTGCCTCCGGGCAGTGGCTGATTTATAACTGCCTCGGCTATGTCGAAGGGGTGCAGCACTTCGCTGCACCTGATGACGCCCGCCTGTTTGCAAGCCGCCTCGAATATATGGTCCACACCGGCCAGAGAGCCCGTGTGCGATCGCGCCGCTCGCTTCCCGGCCTCAGTTCTCCCGGCCTTGTAAACGATGACAGGCTTGATCTTAGCCGCTTCTCTGGCAACTTCATAGAACCTGCGGCCGCCCTTTATTCCTTCGATGTAGAAGACCATGGCCCTGGTGTCCTCATCCCGGGCCAGGTATTCCATGAAATCCGTTTCATTGAGGCAGGCCTGGTTGCCGCTGCTCACGAACTTGCTGAAGCCGTAGCCCTTGGAGCGCGCGATGTTGAAGAGGTAATCCCCCATAGTTCCGCTCTGGGAGACGAAGGAGATGCCGCCCATAAAGGGTGTGTCCTTGAACGTGGTGTTCAGCCGCACCGCCGAGCTCCATACCCCCATGCAGTTCGGACCAACGAAAGATATGTTCCCCTTCCCGGCCGTTTTCACAAGTTTATCCTGAAGCGCTTTGCCCTCTCCGCCCGTCTCCGCGAAACCGGCCGTGACCACGATGGCCCCCTTGACGCCCTTCTCAACGCACTGCTCCATTACCGGCAAGACGATTTTGGAGGGGATGGTGAACACCGCCAGGTCGATCTCGCCGGGCACATCCAGCACAGAGGGGTACGAGCGATGGCCCACCACCACTTCCTCGTTGGGGTTGATGGGATAGATGGCGCCCCTGTATCCGGAGTTTATCAGGTTGTGCATCACCCAGTTGCCCCACTTCCCCTCGACGTCGGATGCGCCTATGAGGGCCAGCGTCTGCGGTTTGAATATGGGGTCCAGCCGCTCCTTGATGTCCATTATTGCTCCTTATGGAGATTTCTTGAGAGACCCTTTTTGTAAAAAGTGTCCCTCAAACTCCCCCCAAAAACTTTTAGCAATGGCGCAAGGGTAAAGCCCTTGCGCCATGTAAAAAAGTCTTGAGAAGGTGGTCTGGGGGATAACCCTTCTTCAGAAGGGTTTCCCTCCAGAGAGCTTGTTTAGCCCTGGCTTACTAATTCGACGTGGTTCCCGTCCGGGTCACGCAGCATGGCTATTGTAACGCTGCGGGCCGGTATCCTGAGGGGCTTGCCCACGAAGTCAGCCCCTTTCGCCGACAGGTCGTTGTAAACGGCTTGCGCATCATCCACGAAGAAGGTCATGTAGCGTATGCCCAATCCGGAGTCCAGCTGGCCCTTTTCTCCTGCGGCCGGCGGCTTGATCGTTTCCACAAGCTTGATCATGGAAGTGCCTGCCTGGAGCCCGTGCAGCTTGAAGCCCTGGCTGAAAATGGGGCCGGCCTTGGCCATCTCATCGGGCATCTC
>CAYVLI010000490.1:0-2150 GCA_964452105.1 uncultured Nitrospinota bacterium | reverse complement strand
AACATGCTTGACAGCCTGCTTCATCTGGTCCGGAACCATCCCAACATCAAAGAGATAAAAAGGCCCGCGCCTCCGCTTTGACAAAACTATAGCCCGTCGGCTCAGCCGGCGGGCTATTCGTTTTCTTAAATGCATCTGCAGCCAGATTTATACCATCAAGCTTTGGAAATGGCTTCCACAGGGCAAACTGGTTGGCACTTGGGGCCGCCATCATCCACGCATTCCGTGCATTTATCGGGGTCGATAACGTAGATATCTCCCTCGCTTATGGCTCCCCGCGGACATTCCGGTTCACAGACACCACACGCGATGCACTCATCACTAATGCTCAACGCCATTTATACTCCTCCTCCAACACTTTGTTTATATGTTATCGAGGTCTGCTTCTGGCAGGCCAAAAAAAGATGACGGGTCGACTCCACCCGCCATGCCAATGATAACACATAAAAGGAATATGTAAACCCAAATTTTTAAGAAGCAATAACCCCCTGCGGCAACAATCCCCGCTTTTTTTATACAGCTATAATCTTGCGCTAAAGCCCTGCCACTGCCGATCCCGGTCTCAGCGCTTCAAGAACCTCAGGGCAACAGAAGCCAGAACGGCTATGCCTGGTTCCATGGCCTCATCGTTGAAATTGAACCTGGGATTGTGCAGGGGAGTTGGATCGGAAACCCCAGGTCGGCCCACTCCCAATCTGAACATGGCTCCCGGAACCGCCTGAAGAAAGTAGCTGAAGTCTTCCCCGCCCATGGAGGCTTCCTCAAGCCGCCGCACGTTCCCCCTGCCGAGCGCTTCTTCTGCAACCTCGTGCACCAGGTCCACCATCCCGTTGTGGTTAATGGTAGGTGGATAACCGTCTATATACCGGAACCTGTAAGAAGCCCTGAAAGCCTTCGCCGTTCCTGCTATGACCCTGCGCATGGCCTGCGAAATCTCCAGACGGCTCTCAGGGTCGAGCGTCCTGACCGTTCCCTCCATTACCACCTGATCGGGGATAACGTTACGGGCGGTCCCACCGTGTATGCTCCCGACGGTTATTACCGCCGGCTCCAGCGGGTCCCTCTCTCTGCTTATTATGGCCTGGAGATTCTCTATGACCTTTGCGCTGATCACCACCGGGTCAACCCCTTTATGCGGATAAGCGCCATGGGTTCCGTTCCCTTTTATCACCAGCTTGAAGGCGTCTGCCGCAGCCATCATGACGCCGTATTTGATGGCTATGGTGCCCACTTCCGTAAAGGGCCACGAATGGAGCGCAAAGACGGCGTCCACTTTTGGGTTCCGGAGGACACCTTCCTCGCACATTATCCTGCCGCCGCCTCCGCCTTCTTCGGCAGGCTGGAAAATGAATTTCACGTTGCCCTTTATCCTGCCTCTCATCTCCGTCAGCAGCTTCGCCACCCCCATCAGTATGGCCGTGTGCCCGTCATGGCCGCAGGCGTGCATGCGCTCCTTAGTTTTGGAAGCGTACGGCAATCCGCTCCGCTCCTGCATTTTGAGCGCGTCCATATCCGCCCGGAGGGCTACGGTTCCGCCTCCCTTGTTGCCTCTGAGCAGACCCACCACCCCCGTTTTAGCCACGCCGGTCTTGACCTCCAGGCCCAAAGCCTTGAGATGATCGGCTACCAATGAAGAGGTTCTGACTTCCTCGAATCCACACTCCGGATGGGCGTGTATGTCATGTCGCAGTTTTACTATCTCAGGAGCAATCTTTTTAGCCAGGGTTTTAATAGCTGACATACCAATTTTTCCCCTATCATTTCGTTCAATCCATAAAGCTTGACCTCACCTTTTCCCGATAATAGACTACCGCCATTATATCCTGCCGGATAAAATGTTGCGAACCTAAACTTCATGCCAGAAGCCAGTAAAGTTTGTGATAAAACGACGAGCTTAAACGGAGGAGGGCGCTCACATGGTGGATGCGAAAAAGCTCATGGATGAGATTAACAGCACCATGGATTCGGTAAACGACAGCTTCGTGAGGGGGGACGTTAAAACCTACGTATCCCACTACCACATGCCCATCATGCATGCCGATCCCCGGCACGGCGTCATGCTCTGGGAAAATGCTCAGGAGACGGAAAAGATTATTCAGGGAATGGTGGAAGGCTTGAGAGCCGAAGGCTGGAGGAACAGCGCCATCGCG
>CAYVLI010000489.1:0-2152 GCA_964452105.1 uncultured Nitrospinota bacterium | reverse complement strand
GGGAATACCGACCCGGCCCTCATGATACGGGTCTATCACCTGTTGAACGACTACGGCATGGACATCATGGATACCACGGCCTGCATCGCCTTCGTGGTGGACTGCTACAAGAACGGCATCCTATCCTCCGAGGAACTGGGCGGACTCAAACCCGATTGGGGAGACCCGGAAGCCATCCTGGGTCTCATCGAGATGATGGCGCACAGGCAGGGCATCGGCGAGATACTGGGCGACGGGTTGAAGAAGGCGGCTGAAGCCATAGGCAGGGGTTCGGAGAAGTACGCCATGCACAGCAAGGGCCTCTCCATAACCGCTACCGACCCGAGGGCGGGAAACGCATACGGCTTCGCATACTCCGTGGCCGGCAGAGGCGCCGACCACTGCCGTTCGCTGGTCACCTGCGAGCGGGTGTTCGACCCGGAGGTTGCAAAAATACTCCCTTCGTACAAGGAGGCCGACCCGCTGAGCACGGAGGGCAAAGCGGAGCTGGTGATTTTCCACGAGAACCTGCGGGCTGTACAGAACTGCCTGCAGGTATGCCTCTTCGTGGTGACCTTCGGGAAGAGCATGATCCCTTCCACCATGGTCTCCCTCTACAATGCCATCACGGGCAACGGCTGGGACGAAGAGCGGCTGATGACGGCAGGTGAGCGAATCATAAACGTAGAGCGGGCGTTCAACCTGAGGGAGGGGCTGGAGAGCTCCGATGACTCGCTGCCCCCGAAATTCATGAGCGAGCCCATGCCCGACGGCACGACGGCGGGGAACACGCTGCCTCTGGAGGAGATGCGCAGGGAATACTACGCTATGAGAGGCTGGGACACCGAAACCGGCTATCCCAACAGGGAGAAACTGGAGTCACTCGGCCTCGGAGAAATAGCCTGCGACCTGAAGGCAATCGATAGACTGGCCTGATTCGCCTCGAACCGCGATCGCCGGGTGCTGAAAGCCGTCAGCATGTTGATTGGACGTATGCCACACGCCCCTACACCGGAGGTCGTGTAAAAAGCAGGGGGCGCAGGCAAGCATCTGGATTTGGGCGGGTTTGAAACCCGCCGCTACAGTTCAAATCACTCTACAGGTCGAGGATTTCGCCGATGTTCTTGGCGCCCAGGATATGCTTTGCTATATCCATGTGGCGGGCTATCCAGACTTCGGGGAAGCTCTTGATATAGGCGATGAGTTTATCCAGCATACGGGCGCGGTGGCGGCGGCCGATGACCTGCGGATGACAGGTGAGGCAGAAATAGCCGCCTTCCTGGTAGCAGACTTCGAACTCTGCAGACCATATCTCATAGACCTTTGAGGGGCTGGACATCCCCGTCTGATAGGGCTTCTGGCGGAACATAAAGTGGGGGGCGTCGTCCAGCTCCCAGCTAAAGGGGATTTCCAGTATCTGCTTTCCCTCATCGCCCACATCCATCATGTACGGCTGGTCGTCGGAGACCATGCTGGTCTCGTACTGGAAGCCCATCTCCAGCAGTAGTTCGCAGGTGTTGGGGCTGTGGACGCCGCTGGGGAGGCGGTATCCCACGGGGGCGTAGCCGGTTATTTTCTTCAAGCTGTCTATTCCGCTCTGAATGATTTTCTGCTCTTCTTCCCTGCTGAATTTTCCGGGATTTTCGTGCAGGTAGCCATGGTGCGCTATTTCATGGCCGTCTTGATGTATCTGCTCTATCAGGTGCGGATATTTGTCCGCCGTATATCCCGGGACGAAGAAGGTGGCCTGGACTTGGTGTCTCTGGAGGATTTTGAGTATCCTGGGAAGGCCCGCCCTGGCCCCGTATTCGCCGCGTGCCAGCACCGCGGGATAGTCGTATTTATATGTGCCCAACCATAAGGATTCGGCGTCGAAGTCGAAGGATAAGCCTACCGCGCATCTCTTGTTGTCCTTCCACATAAAGATTCTTCCTCTTGAAATGGATTTAGTTCACTTGTCCAGGAGAGGTAATTTCCTGAGCGGCCTTGATTTGACGGTGTTGCCCGCAAATTCGGGAATAAGAATCCGCCCCGATTCCCTATCCACAAAGATGTCGGCCGGGCTTCGCAGGTTTTTGTAGAGGGGTGTCACCTTGCCATCCGGCTCCAGCTTGTAAACCACGCCTGCGCTGAAATCCGAGAAATAGATGTCGCCGTTTTCGTCGTAATCTAT
>CAYVLI010000488.1:0-2165 GCA_964452105.1 uncultured Nitrospinota bacterium | reverse complement strand
CCTCCCGGGACCAGCGGGCTCTGCTCTCAAAGAAAGGCAAGCCCGATTATATAAAGTTTTATCAGTCTTTGCGTAAAAAGGAAGGTGGTATTTTAGTAAGGTTATTTAGAGCCATGGGCGATGGACTTAAAAGTATATTTATCAATTCTCTGAGGCCGCTGAATTCTTACAGGAAGATAGAAGCCTGGGTTTATGATAAAGAGGGTACGGTAATATGGTTTAAGGAAGGCAAGCGCGTGGATTACGTGGCTGTCGAAGAATAAGCGGTTTCAGGCTCAGGAGCCTTAATGGTTACTTAAATGGTTAAAGGTTGAAGCCGACTCCAAGTTCACCTGCTATCCTCTTTAACTCGGCAAATACTTTCTCGTTCAAAGGGATTCCGCTCTTCAGCCTCTCCTGCTCACATTCCCATTCTATTTCACCGGCTACGTAAATGCGGTCCTGGCCTTCCGCTTTCGGAGAATCCTTGAGTGCTCGGAGCAGGTCGTCCATGGTGGCCTTGAATTCTTCTACCTGCCTGAAGCTTTCCACACGAATAGCCCCGAAGAAATGTCCTACGTTGGCCGGAGAGTTTCCCAATGTGCCTTCTCTCTCCATTAAATTTCCGTAAGCAGCGCCTGAAAGCACACCGGAAAGCGCATCCACCATCACCGCCAGGCCGTAACCTTTATGGCTGCCCAGTTCCCTGACGCCACCCAGTGGAGTCATCCTCCTCGAATCGATGGCCACCCTGGGGTCATCGGTAAGTTTTCCGCTGGTGTCCATGGCCCAACCCAGGGGGATTGCTTCTTCTTTCCGAAGCGCTATGGAGAGTTTCCCCACCGCTACCGTACTTGTAGCCATGTCCAGCACAAAAGGGGGTTCCTTACCCGCTGGTATCGCAATGCTGATGGGGTTGGTTGCGAACATGGCCTTTGAGCCGAAGGTGGGAACTACATAGGGGACTGAATAGTTGGTCATGCAGAGACCTATCATGTCGTGAGGCAGCGCCATCATGGAATAGTAACCCGCAGGACCGAAGTGGTTACTGTGGCGCGCGGTTACCAATGCGACTCCCATCCTGTCAGCTTTCTCGATACATATATCCATGCAGAGCTTGCTCACCGGATGTCCCAGGCCGTTCCCGCCGTCCACCAGGGCCGTGGTCTGTGTCTCGCGAAGTATGCTCATCTCCGGCTTCGGTTCGATAAAATTTCTTTTGAACCCTTCATAATAGTTAGAGAGCATGGCCACACCATGAGAATCGATGGCTCGCAAATCGGTGCGAACCTGCGCCTCGGCGGTGAACTCTGCATCTTCTTCAGGCATGCCCAGCGCTCTGTAGATATTAACGGCCAGGTTCTTCAACTCGACGTGATTGACAACCCTTGTTCCCACTTCAGACATCTACGTCCCTCCAGGAATAGCTGCTTGTCCGGATATCGAGTGTAATTTCTTCCATCGGCTATTCGTACACACTCACCGGAGCGGTTATCCGACAAAAAACCCCGCACTTCCGAGCGAGGCTTTTGCTACGACAAGACTTTGTTCCATCAACCTCAAATCGGCTTGAGAACCTTTTCCAGAATCTGTTCGACCGCCGTATAAGGATCCAGCTCTCTCTCGGCCACTCTATGGAGAAGTTTGTCGAACTCTTGTTCCCCGCCCAACGCCTTGAAGACCCTCTGTATGGTCTCTTCCCGGAGAACGTCTTTCATGTGGGTTCCGACCTGCATTTCATGCCTGGATATTATACCACCGGAATCATCGAGATATTTTTTATGTTCGAAGACCTTATCCACCAGCTCTTCTATCCCCTCGCTCTTGGTGGCCACGGTCTTCACTATGGGCGGTTTCCAGTCCATCTTATCCTGGGCCATGCTCAGCATGATCTCAAGCTCACGAGCAGTCTCATCGGCCCCTTCTTTATCCGCCTTGTTCACCACAAACAGGTCGCCGATCTCAAGGATGCCGGCCTTGATCGCCTGTATCTCGTCTCCAAGACCGGGCACCGTGACCACTATGGTGGTATGCGCTGTCTTTACAATCTCCACTTCATCCTGGCCGACGCCCACTGTCTCGATGAGGATCACGTCTTTGCCGAAGGCGTCCATGACGTTTACCACAGCGCTGGTGGAGGCGGAGAGCCCGCCCAGCGTTCCCCTGGTAGCCATGCTGCGTATGAA
>CAYVLI010000487.1:0-2170 GCA_964452105.1 uncultured Nitrospinota bacterium | reverse complement strand
ATGGCGGCCGCATAGGGATCGCCGCCATGGCTCTGGGGTTGGCAAGGGGCGCCCTGGAGGAGGGACTCAGGTACTCGAAAGAGAGGGAGCAGTTCGGTAAGCCTATAGGGGAGTTTCAGGCGATCCAGTGGAAGCTCGCCGACATGGCCACGGAATTGGATGCAGCCAGGTTGCTCACCTACCGGGCCGCCCTGAAGCGGCAGAGGGGTGAGACATGCACCATGGAATCGGCCATGGCCAAGCTATACGCATCGGAAGCCGCCATGAGAGCGGTAAACAGCGCCGTGCAGATTCACAGGGGCTACGGCTACATCAAGGATTATCCCGTTGAGCGTTTTTTCAGGGACGCAAAGATATGCGAGATAGGGGAGGGGACTTCCGAAATACAGCGGTTGGTCATAGCCCGGTCTCTGCTCGCTTTAAAATGAGTACTGAAAAAGTTGATGTAGTAAAACAAAAACTGTAGCAGCGCCTTCCAGGCGCGAAAAATCGCGGCAAGATGCCGCTCCTACAGGGAGTTTGGGGAATCCCGGAAATTTCATGTAATCGTGAAAACCCCGGAATATCTACTTTTTCAGGACTCATTTAAAATGAAAATAACTTGTTGATTCAAAGTGATGATACTGGGAGAGCTGGAATGAGTATATCAGCTGAATCGAAAACGAAGGAAGAAGGGAGGGGCCCGGCATCCCACGAGGCTGGGGAGCCCCATCAAGTAAAGCATTTAAGGCTTGTAAGGCCTCAAGAACCCTTCACCATGAAACCGCTTCCGGATGATAAATCGGGAGATATGAAACATCAGCCTGATGGTCTGCGTGGAGAAATTTACGGAGTCGGACTGGCCATGTCCGTATATTTTAGACGCATCATGGACATAGAGTGATTACTTCGTAGCCAGCCATGCTGGATGGCAAGGTACTGACGAGGGCGGCCCTGATGACGAGATACGGAAATAAGCCTCTGTTGCAGCTGGCCCTGGACCTTCCCGGGCTTAACGAGGTACTAAAAGTTGGGGAGGAGTGTCACGAGCACGTTGACATAATGGAGGTAGGAACGCCTCTGCTCAAATCTGAGGGTGTGAAGGCCGTTTTGAGGCTGAGGGAGAGCTTTCCCGATAAGCTGATTTTTGCGGATACCAAGACCATGGACATGGGGGAAGTGGAAGCAGAGATGGTATTCGATGCGGGGGCGGATATAATGAGCGTATGCGCCGCTGCGCCGCTGGAGACGATCATTGCTGCGGTGGAGACGGCGCGCGACATGGAGCGGGAGGTGGTGTTGGACTGCATTGGCGCCATGAGTTATGAGGATATCTTCCTTAAAGCCAGCCTGGCAGAGCCTCATCTTTTGTGCATACACAGGGGTGTGGACGAGCGGCAGGGCGGGGCTATGGGCTGGGAAGAGGTAACGGAGTCCGTGAAAGAAGTTTTAATTCCGCTGGCGGTGGCTGGAGGGATAGAACCTGCCGATATTGAGATGCTCGTGAACCTCAATCCAGCGGTAATTACTGTGGGAAGTTATATAAGTGCTTCGCCGCGACCGGCTTTGGCCGTACAGGATGTACGGAAGGAACTGGACAGGTTTTTCTCTTTCTGAGTTCATACGGTGGTGAAGGAGCAAGTCACGAGCCTTGCCAATAGCCTGGGCGAATGATATATAGATGTTATATTTGTTAATATTTATGAGCGGCTGCAAGCATTTGTGGAGGTAATCTGCATGGGTTTGGAGAGCAAGCTGCAGGATACACTGTTCCTGACCACTCTCGATAAAGCGGTTAACTGGGCCAGGGAAAATTCGCTATGGCCTATGCCCATGGGTATTTCATGCTGCGCCATAGAGATGATGGCTACATTGTGCTCCAGGTACGACCTGGCCAGGTTCGGGGCTGAACGGCTAAGCTATTCTCCCAGACAGGCGGACCTCATGATAGTCGCCGGGACACTCACCTGGAAGATGGCTCCGGTGGTGAGAAAGATTTACGACCAGATGCCGGAACCCAAGTGGGTAATCGCCATGGGTGCCTGTCTGGCCACGGGAGGGATGTATAACAGCTACAGCGTCGTGCAGGGGCTCCACCATATCATTCCGGTGGACCAATACGCACTGGGCTGCCCGCCCAGGCCGGAGAACCTGATAAACGCCATCCTGAAGATTCAGGAACAGGTGTCCA
>CAYVLI010000486.1:0-2171 GCA_964452105.1 uncultured Nitrospinota bacterium | reverse complement strand
GGGAACCTGCACGGGCTGCCGCAACGCGGTTATGAGCAGCATCTTCGACCTGAGAGGCGCTCAAGAACTGGACTTCGCCAGATACAAGACCATTTTCACTGGCGATATAGAAGTTCCCGATGTGGACCCTGATAAGCTGATCGCTGTAGGCATCTGCGTTCCGAAGGGGAAACGGGGCAAAAACTTCGTGCCGGGGTGTCCTCCCAACAATGCGAGCATAAGGGCGGCATTCAAAGGCGAGGAAGAGGGCGCGTTGCTGATGGCCCTCGACGAGGAAGAAGAAGAAAAGGAGAGCCAATGAGCGGGCTGAAAATCATAAACCCTGGCTGGAAGCGCTACGACAGCCTGCCTTATAACCCGGCGGTGATGAAGGAAGGCAAGTTACTGTTCATCGGAGGGACTACTGCGGTGGACGGAGAGGGTAATCTGGTGGGCGAAGGAGATTTGATAGCACAGTATCGTTACATATATGACAAGATCGGCTTGATGCTGAAGGAAGCGGGTGGCTCGCTCAAGGATATCGTTCTCAGTCGCTACTACCTGGTGACCTCCGAGAATCTGGAGGGGCTGCTGGAGACGAGGGCGGAGATTTTCAAGGACAATTTTCCCGCCGCCACCGGCATTCTCGTCGCCGGACTGTTCATGCCGGGTGCGCTGATAGAAGTGGAAGCTATAGCCGTGGTCTAACAGTAGCAACTGTCATTCGAGTCAAGTGCTTCGTTAAAATAGCAAAATTTGTTGAAGCAGAAATCTATTTTCCCTCCCTTGGCGGGAGGGATTAGGGGAGGGGAGTTGTAAATTTTCACCCCCACCTTTGTTCCTCCCCCGTCAAGGAGGAGGAGACCCCGTCAAGACGAGGTCAGGAAAAACCTTTTTAGGACAAGGGTGTGTTGTAATACGCTCATGTATGCCGATGGGGATAATAAATGAACTGGGAGGAGCTTTTTGCAGATAGGATAGACGCCATCGGCGTCTCAGACCTGGACGGGCTGTTCGCGCTGATAGAGCGGCCGGAGGTCATATCCTTTGCGGCGGGCGTGCCCTGCGCTTCCACCTATCCGCTGGATCGCATAAAAGAGGTGGTGGACCACCTGTTCGCAAACGACATCGTCCACGCCCTGGGCTATGGAGCGGACAGGGGTTGGACACCCGTCAGGGAATGGGTGGCGGAGCACGTGACCACGCTGGAAGGCATAACCGCCGGTAAAGACAATATCCTCATAACTTCCGGCAGCCTGCACGCACTGGACCTCATCAGCAAAGTGTTCCTGAATCAGGGCGACATCGTCCTTGTCGAGGATCCGTCATATCTAACGGCATTGCAGACCCTGCGAAGCTACCAGGCCCGGATAGTGGGTGTCCCCATGGACGACGACGGAGTGGATGTGGACAAGATGGAGGCTGTCATTCAGGAACTGGAGCGGTCGGGCGGCAAACCCAGGTTTTTCTATACCATCTCTTCCTTCCAGAACCCCACCGGTATAACGCTGAGCGGGGAGCGCAGGCCGAAGTTGGCCGAGCTTCTAAGAAGGCACGGCGTGATTCTGATAGAGGACAACACTTACGGCCAGCTCTACTTCGAGGGCGCACCGCTGCCTTCTCTCTCCTCCTACATGCCGGACATGGCTATCTATATGGGGACCTTCTCAAAGATTTTCGCTCCCGGAGTGAGGCTGGGCTGGGCGGTAGCCCATCCGCGCGTGATAGATAAGATGGCCGTGGGCATGCAGTGCACCGATCAGTGCCCTAACCCCTTCACCCAGCGCATCGTCTATGAATATGCACGCCGGGGCTGGATAGAAGACCAGGTGCGCGAAGCCAGGGAGATTTACAGGCGCAAACGGGATATGATGCTGGATGCCCTGAGGAAGCACCTTCCGGCGGAAGCCACGTGGACCGTGCCCCGGGGAGGCTTCTTCCTGTGGGTGAGGCTGCCGCACGATGTGGATACCTACGCCATGTTCAAGGCCGCCGTGGAGGAAGACCATGTAGCCTACGCAGCCGGCTCGAGCTTCTATTCCGACAGGCGCAGCACCAGCGAGCTTCGCCTGGCCTACAGCCAGGTTCAGCCGGACCTCATAGATGAGGGCATCCGCCGCCTGGCCCATGCCATCGAGAAACAACGCTCACGCCGTTAATAGAGGCCGTTCTTACACTCGCCAGATAGTCCC
>CAYVLI010000485.1:0-2179 GCA_964452105.1 uncultured Nitrospinota bacterium | reverse complement strand
CCGCACTGCCCGCCAAACGCCTGGGGCTGACGGACAGGGGTCTGCTCAGGGAAGGTTGCAAGGCGGACATTGTAGTCTTCGATCAGGATAAGATAATTGACAACGCTACCTACGACAACCCCATGCAGTATTCTACCGGCATCGTCCACGTCATCGTCAATGGCGCCCTCACCGTCTCCCGTGGCAAACACCTGGGCACGCAGACAGGCCGCGTCCTCCGCTGATATTATATGTCATGTCCATTGGGATACCCGTCCATTCATGCGCGGGTTGATGATGAGTCCCACCGGAGGGGGGACCCCCGAACCCCGTCGCTCGTGGCTGGATACAGAAACCCTCTCACCGTCCCAACTGACAGATACCCGGGAAAGCATGGAGGAAGAATTTTACTCAGAGCAGCTATTGACTTTTGCTTTTTCTTCGCTTATAATATTGTTAATAATTAATCACGTAACCGTCAGGTGAGGAAAAGCGACATGTATCTGACCAGAAGACAGCGCCAGATATTGAACTATATAAAGGAGTTCATCGAGACACAGGGATATTCCCCCAGCCTGGAGGAGATAGGCAAGGCTTTCGGTTTGACCTCGCTGGCCACCGTGCACAAACACCTGACCAATCTTGAGGATAAGGGCCTCATCCTGCGGGAACAGCACAGGAGCCGCGCCATTGAAGTTGTTGAAAGCGAAGGCGCGGGCGGGGAGCTTCCCTTCCTGGGTTATATTGCGGCGGGCAGTCCTCTGGAGGTATTCGAAACCGAGGACAGCATTTCTTTTCCGGTGTCCCGTTCAAGCGGGCGCAGGACCTATACGCTGAAGGTCAGGGGCGATTCCATGATCGATGAGCACATACAGGACGGCGACTACATAATAGTCGAGGAGCGCGAGACCGCCGAGAACGGCGACACCGTAGTGGCCCTGCTGAATAATGAGAAAGCTACGCTCAAGAAGTATTATCGTGATAACGGCAGTATTCGGCTCGTTCCCGCCAACCCGGATGTCCAGGAGATCGTGGTCAACGAGGAAGACCTCATAATTCAGGGTGTGGTTGTCGGCATATTCAGGAAATTCAGCTAACGCCGGGCTTGCTCCGCCCCCTAAAAATGATTCCAGAAGATATCAGTCGAGCAGGATGCACCTCACCGGCTCCTCGCGATACTTCTGGCATCCGTTGCAGGAAACGCAATCCGCTTTGCGTTCGTCACCGTTCTCCCACCTGCTGACCAGGTCTGGTTCCCTGATGAAAGGCCTGCACATGGAAATCATATCTGCTTCGCCATCCGCGATCAGTTTTTCGATGAGCCGCGGCGTCCTCAGCCCGCCCACCAGGATCAGAGGCACGTCTATGACCTTCCTGAAAGTCCTGGCATTGGGCAGAAAATAAGCCTCATCCTCTTCATCGGCAATATCGGGTTTCATTATGGAGGCGGCGGACTCGCCCATCCCGCCGCTAATCTCTATGGCATCTATACCGCTGCGGGACAGTTCGCGAGCGATCCGAGCTCCCTCTTCTATGGTCAGGCCGCCGTCCAGGTAATCCTCGGAATTCAGCTTTATCAAAACCGGGTAACCTTCCCCCACCTCCTGACGGACGCGGCGCAGCACTTCGAGGGGAAACCGCATCCTGTTCTCCAGGGAGCCGCCCCACTCATCTTCCCTCCTATTGGTATAGGGGCTGATGAACTGGCTTATAAGGTAGCCGTGAGCTCCGTGAAGTTGTACGCCGTCGAAGCCTGAGGCGACGGCCCTGCGAGCCGCGGCGACATACGCCTCTATCAGCTCCTGAATTTCTTCTCCTGTCAGAGCTCTGGGAGTCTCGTTGGATAACGGGGAATGCACGGCTGAAGGAGCTACGGTGGTTTCACCTAACACGGAAGATGAGGTCTGTCTGCCTGCATGGTTAATCTGCATCACGATTTTAGAGTCGTATTTGTGCACCGCTTCCACGAGCCTTTTCAGGTCGGGTACGAGGTCGTCCTCGTGTGCCCCCAGCATGGTGACGCTGGCTTTGCCGTTCCACTGGATGAACGCATGGCCGGTTACTATCATCCCCACGCCCCCTGCAGCCAACTTCTCATAAGCGGTTATAAGCCCGTCTGTGACCCTTCCCGAGACTTCTGCAAGCCTGTCGTTGGTCGCAGAGCGAACAAACCTGTTTGGAATCGTCATCCCGTTTATTG
>CAYVLI010000484.1:0-2189 GCA_964452105.1 uncultured Nitrospinota bacterium | reverse complement strand
AGTAAATGGGGCCCATCCACTCCGTGTCGCGCTTGGCCAGGTAATCGTTGACGGTTACCACGTGCACTCCCTTGCCCTCCAGGGTATTCAGATAGCCAGCCAGCGTTGCAACAAGGGTTTTACCCTCGCCCGTGGCCATCTCCGCTATCTTCCCCTGATGGAGCACCATTCCTCCCATGAGCTGGACGTCGAAATGGCGCATCCCGACCGTCCGTTTTGCGGCTTCTCGAACGACGGCGAAGGCTTCTGGCAGAATATCATCGAGGCTCTCTCCTTCCGCCAGCCTCTTCCTGAACAGGTCCGTCTTTTCCCTAAGTTCGGCATCAGTGAGCCGTAAGACATCATCCTCCAGGCTGTTTATATACTCAACCAGAGGCTTGAGTTTTTTCAACTCCCTTTCATTCTTGCTGCCCATCACCTTTTTCAGAATACTTCCAATCATCCTCTACACTCCTTACGGAACATAATAATCAAGCAATGCCTTAAAGACCCGATATTAATTCGTGAATCCGAAACCGGATTTCTCCACTTCAATTAGTATGGTTATTCTTATGCCATTAATCAACCATCTTACCATAAAATGAGCGCCTGAAAACTCATAGTTAACGGGGGCAGCATTTTGCCACAAACCTCTCCATGCGGAGCTGGAACTGCGCCTGCCGCCGGGTTAATAACAGATGGGCTTTAAATAGCATTTTTTCATTGTTGGCGATGAATAGAATTTAAGCATAGTTTAATATAGCGCAACAAGAGGGGATATTTCTATAATTAAGAGAATACTGGTGTGGCGGTTTCTGCGGCCTTGCAGCGATGTTATCTTCTTGCGTCTGCTACTTCGTTAATTATGTATTTCAGCGGGTTTACCATCTTGCCGTTGAGCTCGACTTCATAATGCAGGTGTGGACCCGTCGTAAGCCCTGAATCCCCGACCTTTGCGATAACATCACCACGTTTAACCTTCTGCCTTTTCTTGACCAGAATTTTGGAATTATGGGCATACTTTGTAATGAATCCATTCCCGTGGTCTATTACCACCAGCCTGCCGTATCCCTTTTTCCGGGCTGCGAAGGATACGACTCCTGCAGCGCTGGCTCTAACAGTACTGCCGAAGCTGGTAGCGATATCTATGCCCTCATGAAACTGACGCCTCCCCGTAAAAGGCGAATGGCGGTAACCAAACCCTGAAGATACCCATCCGTGCACCGGCCATATCGAGGGAGTGGCAAGGATTACGTCAACCCGTTTGGAGAATAAATCTATTAATTCCTTAAAATTCTCTTCCTGGTAGGACACTCTTGTGCTCAGTATGGTCAGCTCTCTATCCAGCGAATCCAGCAGACTCTGTTTCTCTTTCTCCAGGACGTCTGCACTCCCCTGGGGTTTCTTGTTGTCGGGACCACCCACGGCCCCTTTATCCATTTCTTCGACCTTCTCCGGGGCTGCAATGTTCCGCAGTTTTCGCCCAAATTCGGATAGCCGCGCCAGCTTTTCCTGTAATTCATACACCTGTTTTTTTAATTCGGAGACCTTGCTCTGATGCGCCAGCCTTTCCCCGGTCAATTTGCTGATATTCCGATATTCCGTTTTCAATTCCAGATAGTCGTGCATCAGATAAGCGAAGCCCAGAACAAGAAGGGATATCAGAATAATGCCAGTGGCGGGAAGGAATCGGGGGACGACTAATCTGCGAAACTTTCCGGCGGCATCTGGAACGATAAAAATGGTGTAGAACCTTTTGGCCATCCTTCTACCCCCCCCAATTCGAGCCTATACGGCAACAATGAAGACAAACCCCGAAGGGTCTCGCCATCAGTACTACAACTGGATCATGACGGCCTCTTCGTCACATTCAGGGAACTTGATACACTTGAGGCAGTCCTGCCACACTTTCTGGGGCAAAAGCGTTTTATCAACCTTTTGGAAACCCAGCTTTTCGAAAAAGCCCGGTCTATATGTTAGCGCGAAAACGCTGGATATGTCGAGGCTCTTAGCTTCGTCCAGACAAACTCTGGCCAGGCGCATACCGACGCCTTCTCCGTTTCTCTCCTCTTTCACGGCCAGGGAACGTATTTCAGCAAGGTCCTCCCAATTTATGTGTAAGGCACAGACACCCACTATCTCGAGATTTTCCTCATAAACGTAAAAATCGCGAATACTCTCATACAGTTCGTTAAGAGAGCGAGGCAACA
>CAYVLI010000483.1:0-2203 GCA_964452105.1 uncultured Nitrospinota bacterium | reverse complement strand
TCTGGTGGGGGGAGGTTAACCGCCCCTTTTTGCCCGAAAAGTTTGAGGAGCTCCGCAACCGCCTCCTGGCCTATCTTCAGGGGAAGGATGCCTTCGTGCAGGACTGCCACGCCGGGGCCGATCCACGCTTCCGCGTCCCCGTCCGCATTATCAGCGAAGACGCCTGGCACAGCCTCTTCGCCCGGAACATGTTCGTCCAGATTCACGAGTCGCAGGAACCTGAGAGCCACGTCCCATCGTTCACCATCATAAATGCGCCACGCTTCCATGCTCTCCCGGAAGAGGACGGAACCGGCTCCGAGGCCTTCATCATTATCAACTTCGGCGCCAGGCTCATCATCATAGGGGGCACAAGCTACGCGGGGGAGATCAAAAAGTCCGTCTTCACCGTGCTCAACTATCTCCTTCCCCAGGAAAACGTGATGACCATGCATTGCTCCGCAAACATCGGCTCTGAGGACGACGTCGCACTTTTCTTCGGCCTCTCCGGAACTGGAAAGACCACCCTCTCCGCAGACCCCGACCGAAAGCTCATAGGAGATGACGAGCATGGCTGGAGCGATGAAGGCGTGTTCAACTTCGAGGGAGGCTGCTACGCCAAGGCCATCCGCCTCTCCGAGGAAGCCGAACCGGAGATATACGAAACCACCCGAAAGTTCGGAACCATCCTTGAGAACGTGGCCATCGATGCCGCCACGCGCCGCATAGACCTGGACGACAACTCCCTCACCGAAAACAGCCGCGCCGCATATCCCATCTCCCACATGGAAAGCGCCATCCGATCGGGTATGGGCGGTCATCCCCGAAATATAATCATGCTGACTGCGGACGCCTTCGGTGTCATGCCGCCCCTGGCCCGGCTCACCCCGCAGCAGGCCATATACTACTTCATCTCCGGCTATACCGCCAAGGTGGCGGGAACGGAGAAAGGGATGGGGCCGGAGCCGCAGGCCACCTTCAGCGCCTGCTTCGGCGCACCGTTCATGGCATTGCCCCCCACCGTTTATGCCGACTTGCTGAAGGATAAGATAGAGCGGCACGATGTAGCCTGCTGGCTGGTGAACACCGGCTGGAGCGGCGGTCCTTACGGCGTGGGTAAGCGGGTAAGCATAGCCCACACCAGGGCCATGGTCCGCGCCGCCCTCGAAGGGCAACTGCAAGATGTAGCCATGGAAGAAGACCCCGTTTTCCGCCTGCACGTCCCCACAAACTGCCCGGGTGTTCCCCCCGAAGTCCTCAACCCCCGCAACACCTGGGCCGATAAGGCCGCTTATGATAACACCGCCTCTCAGTTGGCCCAACGTTTCAAGGAAAACTTCAAGCAATACGAAAAAGACGTCGGTGATGATGTGCTGAGCGCAGGCCCCCGCTGAGCAGCCGATGGTCTGCCATGAAGGGGAAGCCGCGGACAAAGATAGATGTCGGCGCAAAAAACACCGTTATTTTTTCTTGCACCAACCAGAGCAAAACGGTAACGTGTATGGCGTCCTGACAAAGTCCATTACGAGAGTGCTTTTCCCCAGGAGTATCATGTCCGATGTCATTCCCGAGAAAGCGGGAATCCGGTCCCGCCGCCGCGGATTAATAGCTGTCGGGTGCGGAGACCCGACAGCACAGTCGATGCGATGAAACTTGATACTGACATCCGCGGCAGGCGGTCTATTCGGCTAAAGGAGTTCGATTATCCTCAGCCGGGGGCATATTTTGTCACTCCATCTACCTACCCATAGAAGAGAATGCTTATTCGGCAACGGCATAGTAGTTCTGAACCGTTTATGGGCGACCCGCCGGTCGCCCCTACAAGCCATGCTACGCGGTCCCTCAAAGCGTTAATTAGGTGCATTCGTTGGAGGTTTCAAATCTATTGCCACCAAGCGCATCAACAAATTGAGTAAATCAAGTAATGGGCATGTCTGGCGGTGCAATTACTATGGGCACGTCATCCGCAACGAAACCGAGTCGCACAGTGTAAGACGATACATTGAAGAGAATCCTTTAAAATGGGACACCGACCCTGGAAATCCACACGTAGGGGCGACCGGCGGGTCGCCCATTCAAGAAGAGCCCCGGCAGGTTTTAGCTAACCCCCTATATATGCCATGCGGGCAAAGGAAGTTATCTTCAAATATACGCAACGCCTAAAATATAGTAGCTAGATTCAACCTCGAAGTGCAACGAATGAGGAAGCAACTTCGAGTGGAGT
>CAYVLI010000482.1:0-2206 GCA_964452105.1 uncultured Nitrospinota bacterium | reverse complement strand
CGGGCCTCGGCCACCGTGCACCTGGTCATGGGTTCGGGGGCAAAGGCTTCTATCACGTCCACACCCGACTCGACAAAAGGCTCCAGCAGCCCGAGAACCTCGCCGTCTGCATGAGAGAAGAGGAACTTTCCCGCTCCATGCACCGCCTCGGAGAGCTCCCGAAAATAGGGGACGCAGTATCGCCTGAACAGTTTAGGGCTGGTTATGAGGGCGTGGAAGTTGTCCGGGCTCCATATCAGCGGCGCTGGCGAGCGAACGGCTATGTCGGTCATCTCTCCTGCATTCTCGTGCAGAAGTTCGAACAGATGGGCCACCTTCCCCGGATTATCCTGCATCTCGAAGTAGGTTTTCTCGTATCCCATGATCTCAATCAGCAGCCTCTGGAGCGGACTGCGGTTCACATAAGCCATGGTTACCCCCTGCTCCCCTATTTTATTGTCGTAGGCGAGGTAGCCCTCGTAGTCCGGCTCGTAGATAGTATGCTCGAGGATGTGGCTCACGATGTTATAGTCCGACTCTTCCTTGATCATGAACTCCTTGCGCAGGGGAGACTCCACACCCATCTCTTTGAGGCGGGGCGACAGGATATCCTTCGTGCCGACCACGCCCAGCGGCGTTTCGTAAGTGGTGACGATGGCGTTTCCGCTTTTTTCGGTGGTAACTTTCACGGTATCATCGTATCGCTCCTGAAAGAGCGGATAACGGCCCAGTATGCCCATCCCTATTTCCCTATGGATATCATAAAGGTTACACCCCTCGAAGTCCCGGGGCAGGGAACCGGTATTCAGGCGGGCGTGATACCATATTTCCATTCGGGCTACCCATGGCATGCGGTCCACGGGCTCCCCATTCATTACCGCCATCAGACGTTCTCTTTCTGAAGGCATAATCCACCTCCCCTTTTCAATTACATCAATTTTATATTATTCTAACACCGCGAGGGACACATTCTTTAACTTATATTTTAGAATTAAATCGGTTATTATATCATCGTCGAAGGCTGATGCGAACTCACAGTTCTTTAATCAGAGCAGTGCAAAGCAGTGACTTCTTAGGGTCGGAAAATAGATGCAGATAAAATTCTTGAAGAGCAGAAGCGGATTCTTTTTTCTTTTTAATATCATCCTGGTTGTTCTCTTCGTAATAGCGGTATTAAAGATCGATTGGCTCAACCTCGGTTATCAAGCCGCCAGAGCGCATCCGATATACTTTTTCTTCATCTTTCTGCTTAACGCCGCCGCGCTCACCTCACAGGGCATAGCCTGGCGCTTCATAATGGGCGCCCAGGGACTGCCCCTGCCCATCCTGAAGAGCATAGAAGGTTTCTTCAGCGGTAACTATATGGGTAAAGTCACTCCGGGCCACGTCGGAGATTTTATGAGGGCCGCATACGTCGTGGACGGCTTTCAAACGGGTACGGGCTACGCGCTCTCCGGCATCATGATGGAAAAGGTGCTGAAAGATATTATGCTTGTCCTGGCCACTTTCTCCCTGCTGCTGGTATATACCTCCGGATACAGGCTTATGACCCCTCTCAAAGCCTCCGCCCTGACCCTGGGAATGACAGCGATGCTCGTTTCGGTAGCCGCCATCTATTTTCATCCTCGCGTGAGAGGATGGGCTATCTGGCTGTGCACGCGCAACGGTTTCATGAGGCAATATCGCGAACTGCTTCAGAGCGGTTCCGATGGCATCGACAAGGGTTACTCGGTCGTAAGTAAGAAGCGTCTGATAGCGCCAGCGATCTTCCTGCTGATATCGTTCTTCTTCCAGTCCTGGCAGGGCTATGCCATCAATCAGGCGGTGGGGATCGGGCTTCCCTTCATCACCATAACCCGCTTCGTGCTGGTATCGCTGGTGGCAAGCAGGCTTGCGCCGGTGACTTTTATGGGGATGGGAGCCCGCGAGCTGGCCCTGCTCGCCCTTTTTGAGGACGCCAACGTTCCCCTGGCGCTGGCCTCCGGCTACATCGCCATAGACGTCTTTATGCAGAACGTGGTCTTCCCTTTCCTGGGCCTTATGCTGTGGACGACCCGACAGCCGCAAGTATTAAAGGAAGAAAGTAAAGACCTGTCCTCCAAGCCCGCCGCCTGACCTCCGCATCGTAGGGGCGCACGGCTGTGCGCCCGTCTCAGACCTTCCTTTCTGCCGTAGGGGCGACCGGCCGGTCGCCCGATACAGGGATATACCCTCCACCCACCCCTTC
>CAYVLI010000481.1:0-2217 GCA_964452105.1 uncultured Nitrospinota bacterium | reverse complement strand
GGAACAAGTCCATCACTGTCCCCAGGCAGATCGCCATGTACCTTATAAGAGAGCATACCAGCAAATCTTTACCCGAGATAGGTAGAGATTTCGGAAACAAAGACCATTCCACGGTGCTCCATTCATGCAGGAAAATTAAATCTCTCCTCGACAACGGTCAAAGAGAGATAGTGGATGCCATAAAAGTAATTTCTGATAAACTAAATTTGTGATATGGTTATTAAAGAAATTGTACATACAGCGTGGAGAAGCTGTTGATAAATCTACACCGCCGGACCAGTTGTTAAAAACCAACACTCTTTAGAAACGGACATCAACTTTTAATCGACAGCCCAAACCACCATCAAGATTAGCAATATCCTTGTTATCAACAATATTCACTGCCTTATTACTACTATTAATACATATAAATTTGTAATAAGAGTAAAAGAGAGAGGTTAATAAAATGAAATTTAAGATTATGCGTGGAGAGCTACTAAAGGAGCTTCAAAGAGTGCAAACGATAGCCGTTCCTGTTGAAAAAACGGCTCAGAACCCCATTATTTCACACCTCCGGGTGACCGTTGCAGATAATATGCTTGAAATTTTCGCAACAAACCTGGAGATAGGGTATAGGAACAGGTTGCCGGTAATGGGGCAGAAAGAGGGGTCAATGACCCTGGATGCTCGGAAAACATTCGAAATTTTCCGAGAGCTAAGCCCTGAAGGAGAAGTAGAAGTCGATGAAGGGACGAAAGGGTGGGCCGTTATATCCATGCCGGGGGTTCAGTTCCGGGTCAGTACGATGCCAGGAGAGGATTTCCCAGCCGCACCGGCGTACACAGACAAAGGTTTCATTACCGCAAGGGCCGGAATCCTGAGAGAATTAATAGCGAAGACCGAGTTTGCAATATCGCACGACGACTCCATGAGGACCCTGTCCGGTGCTCACTTTCGGTTTACTGGTGATAAAATATCTATGGTAGCTACGGATGGGCACAGGCTCGCCAAGATAGAGAAAAAAGGCAAGGCGGAGGCAAAAGGGCCTGAGGCTATAATACCCAGGCGCGCAGTTGTTGAAATTAAAAAGCTCTTAGAAGAACTTGAGGAAGACGCAGAGGTCCAGCTTAAACAAGAAGGGGACCATTTGATAGTAAAGAGCGGAAGTATTATCTTTTATTGTAGACTCATCAAAGGAAAATTTCCCGATTACAACCAGGTGATACCCGCTGAGTTCAGCAGACAGGTTCTCTTGAACAGAGAGCGCTTTCTGAGAGCGCTGCGAAGGGTTTCTATACTCTCAAACGAGAGGTCGAAGCCGGTGATTCTCCAGATTTCCGGAAATAAAATGGAGGCACGCTCCAATAGCCCTGAGATGGGCGAAGCTAAGGAAGAATTAGATATCGAGCTAAACGGTGAGGAGATAGAAGCCGGATACAATGCCCGATACATAATAGAAGCCCTGGGGGCGATAGAAGAAGAAGAAGTAATATTTGAGCTTATAGATGTGGCGAGCGCAAGCTTGCTGAGAGGTAAGGGCAATGAGGAATACCTTTGCGTGATAATGCCTATGCGGGTGTGAGCCCTTACACCCCCAGAGAGCCGATAAAGATGGCGAATATGCCCCGGGAAGGGGAATGGAAGAGAAGCGCTAAAATTAACAACCGATGAAAACCGCAGTGTTGGAAAACAAGCTTTTAATGCTCGGGACGAAAGAAGAAAGTTTTTTGAGAAGCAACGACCGCGGATCCCTCCTGTAAACGGCGCCCACCGAGGAAGAACGTCGCCCGGCGCCAGGGCCTTAAACAAAGCGCAGGTATATATTGCTGGTAGCGCCTCCGAAGGCCCGAAAACTTATTCAATAATGATCGATTGTGGCCGCAGTCTGAGCCATGTAAAAGCCGCATATAAGTCAAGGACTTTGGAAAAACCAAATAAAATTAAAAGAATATACTGAGTTGTTCATGATATAATTAAGCTTGCGGCGAGAGTAAAATTAGACGGAGCGTCAGGGTTAAAATATTTACTGCTCCCTCCAGGGGAAAGAGCCTGTGAATGACCGCTCATGGAATGGAAAGGAAAAATAAAGAGGTGGCGAGCAAGGAATACGATGCCAGAAGCATAAAGGTCCTTGAAGGGTTGGAGGCCGTAAGGAAAAGACCGGCCATGTACATAGGCTCCACCGGGCCGGACGGGTTGCACCACCTGGTCTACGAAGTGGTGGATAACAGCGTCGAT
>CAYVLI010000480.1:0-2222 GCA_964452105.1 uncultured Nitrospinota bacterium | reverse complement strand
CCCATTCCTCCCACCTGCTCCTTTCCACCAATTCTTCTTCAGTCCGCACTCCATAGAAGAGCCATACCCTGAAAGAGATTTCCTCCCGTCGCACCACGTAAAGCATGCTTCTTATGGCGGAAAGACCCGAGCCGGTGGCCAGAAAAATTAAATCGTTCCGAACAGGTGTGTCCAGAATGAAGAGCCCCGACGGCCCCCTTATCTCAAGCTCATCCCCAACCTTCAAGCTGTGCATCCTGTTTGAGACGAACCCGCCTTCTACCCTCTTTATGAGAAGCTCCAGGTAGCCCTTTTCGTAGGGCGGGGAGGCCATGGAATAGGGTTTTATGATATCTTCCCCGCCCTTCATGAAACGGACCGATAATAGTTGACCAGGTTCAAAATCGAATCCCTCTCCACCTTTAAATCTGAGGCGTATAATCTTGACGGTCGGGGTTGCCGACGTCGAGCCGACCACCTCCATTGAGTAACTCTTCACCTCGTCTCCTCAAGAAATCGTTCCGTTTTGGTTGAAGGTAGAACAATCAGATGAACCCCTTTCTCTCCAGGCTCATGCTGGCACCCAACACTAACGGTTAGGGATGACCAAACCCTCAGTGGAATTTAGTTGAGGAGCGGTACTCCATTGGCCGATAACTGCCATGGACGCCTACATAAACCTCAGGAAAACCGCCCCATGAGGATGGTAACCGAGGAAGCTGCACTAAGGCAAGAGGTAATTGACGCTGAGGGAAGGGTGAGGGGGCAGGTTTTGGGCCTTGTCGCCGGTGACACGGAGGACACCCATGAGGCGGGCGATTTTTTAGACGGTCTCATTGAATGCGGGCTTAATGTGGACCCTCTGGAGGCACTGTTCATTACTGGACGAAGTCTTCGAGGAACTATTAGCCCTGCACTGTCCGGGGATATCCCATACCCTCCGCACCAACCTCCAATCCACAAACCTCATAGGATCTGCCTTCGTCCGTTCGGCCCATCTGACAAGGAATGTAAAATGATAGAGATGCGGGGTTTAAAATTATCCATAGCCGGTATCATTCGTCCCCATCGGTTGTTACCAGGGCCTCCAAGGCCATATCTTTCGACAGCTCTCTACTAATCTCAGTCGAAGGCGTAACCGAAAGCCAGTAGAGGGCGCCCACGAAAAAGCCCCCTCCGACTATGTTACCTATCGTAACATAGAGAAGGTTTCTGCCCATCCCCAGCCACGAAATCCCGGCGCCGTGCGGAAGAAAGAGGGCGAGGCTGAGGAGAGTCTGGTTGGCTATGGAGTGCTCGAACCCGCTGCTGATAAAAGCGAAAAGTGTCCAGAATATCAGCAGGATTTTAGCCATATCGTTCGTCGTCCTGGATGAAGTCCACACGGCCAGGCATACCAGCCAGTTACAGAGTATCCCCAGGAGGAAGAGCTGGAGGGCCGGTTTGTGCATTTTGGCAGCCGATATTTGCATTATGAGGCCGGTCTGGGCGTCTCCGGATACCGCTCCCGACTTGGCCACCAGAAGCGCCAGGAAAAACGACCCGGCGAAGTTACCAATATAAGACAGCAGAAACAGTTTTCCTACTTTCAGCCAGCTAATCTCTTTATTGAGGGCGCCTACAACACCGAACATGTTATTGCCGGTGAAAAGCTCCGATCCTGCGAAGATGACCAGGGTAAGAGCCACCCCGAAGGAGGCCCCCATGACCAGCTTTGTGGCCGCCGACCCGGCCATGGCAAAGGGACCGCCCACGCTGAAGATTAAGATGATCCCGAAGCCCACATATATTCCCGCAAGGGCGGAGAGAATAAAATACCCCCCGTGATGATTATCCATGTATGCGACTTTTTTGACTGCTGTTGCGGTGATGCTCCTGACATCGGCAGTTAACATCGCATTATCCCCTTAAGAAACAACAATTACACACAGGCCTTATAGAGTTCATCCATCATGCGGCTGAAAGTTCATTTATTACGTTTTTAGCGGCCTCTTTCTTAAGAACACCGGCTAAAAACAGAGACAGCCCGGCAAGAACTATGTAAACAATAAACCCTCTTGCGTATCCCATATCTCCCAGGTTCTCCACGAAAAAGCCCATTAGCGGCGGGACTGCAAAGCCGCCGAAAGCTCCCAGACCTCCTACCCAACCTGAGGCTCCACCAACGGCTCGGGGTACGAGTTTGGGTACCATCTTGAAGACGGCGGCATTATTGATGCCCATGCCTATGGCCATGAGTATTT
>CAYVLI010000479.1:0-2228 GCA_964452105.1 uncultured Nitrospinota bacterium | reverse complement strand
GAGGAGAACCCACAACATCCGCCAGCTTATCCGCATTCTGAACGATGGCGGCTTTTCGATCAACATATCCGAAGAAGCATGCGACCTCCTTGATACAATCTATGTCCCGTCGAAATACCCAGCGTTTTCAGTGCTTCCGGATATTGAAGTGAATCGATCGTTCTGTTTGCAGGCATTAGACATAGCCGAAAAAGTGCAACAATCCGTTGAAGAAATGGTGAAATAGAGAGCAATGCAGAGAAACAGCGCCCCCCGAAAACGTATACGCCATGCTGGAGGCGGCCCTGGAGTTCGGCGCTTAATTGATGTTTAACCGCCAAGAGTGCGGAGAATAACTCAACGACCCTCCGCGTCCTCTGCGGTTAAAAATTCCGCCCGGCAGAAGAAGATTCCAAGGAGAAACCGCTCAAGTTAGACCGGAAACCTCTCCTCAGCCAGAGGATTCTATTTCAAAAAATATTGTCGAAAGAGCGTCGTGGATATCCTGGACTTCAACGCCATAAGTCATGTCAAAAGTTCAGAAGATGAACCTGGTGCCCACGCAGTTCTGGACGAAAGCTTCGGGCATCTCCTGTCGGAAGCGGAACATGGCGTTTGTGCCCGTGCAATGTGTGGGCACGATTAATGTGGGATTAATCTTCCTGATCTCCTTGATGGTCATGTCGATGATGGGTTCGAAGAGGGGGCCGGAGAGATGGAAGCCCCCGATGATAGCGTGAACCTTTTTCTCGCCGGTCAACTCCATCGCATAGAGGGCGCTGTTGATTATCCCGGCGTGCGCACAGCCTGATAGCACAACTAACCCTTTGCCCGCTGCTTTCAGGACGACGGCCTGGTCGTCGTGCATGACCGGGTCGGGGCGTACCTCGCCGCCTATCTCGGCGAAATTGGGAGGGAACCCCTTTTCGAAATCGGTCACCCGGGGGATTTCACCGGTAACTAACAGGGCGTCTTCGGCCATGAGATATGGCTCTCTGTTCTTGATCACTTTTGCTCCGGCTTCCCTCAGGTCAGCTTCCTTGAATTCGGGAAATATTATCTCATCTCGCTTCGGTATTCTGAGGCGCCTTTTGAGGAAGGCATCAGGATGGGCGATGAAAGGGACTCCTTTCTGGGGCAGGCTTTGTATCAAGCTGACCATGGCGGCGTTATGGTCGGGGTGTCCGTGTGAGAGGACGATGGCCTCCAATCCGCCGAGGTCTATTTCAAGAGATTTCATGTTGTGGAAAATACTCTTCTCTGTTACCCCCGCATCCATGAGTATCTTGTGGGTTGAGGAGCCCGCTTTTATCTCAAGGAGCGCTGCGAAGCCGTGTTCTGCGAGAAGGGCTTCCAGCCTTTTCCCGCCTTTGCTCAAGGTGGGGCGTTTCACTTCCTCGCTCCCGCTCATCAAGGCGTCCGTATAGTTATCTACAAGAATTGTGATGATTACCTGCTGCGCCTCTTTCAATTTGATACTCATGGTTTTCCGATTTCCTCAGCTATTGTCTCTCGTTTGTAAGCGCAGGGTGGCCCGTCCCTTAACAGGGCGCTGGCCGTCTTCATCCTGGAGGTAAACTTCGCATTCCACGAAGTTCTCGCCACCGGATGAATATTTTTCGGTGACCACCCCGATGCAGATGAATTCTATTCCTGTGCGCACGAAACCCTTGAAGTTGACATTGAGTTTTGCGATGGAGTCGGGTGGGAAGTATGAAGTCAGCAATTGTGAAAGGAACCCGAAGCTTATGTTGCCCGGAATTATGGCCCTATCCAGGCCCTCCGTCCTGGCGTAATCATCGTCAACGAAACGTTTGTGAAACAGACCCACCGACTCGAGGTATCTACGCACATCATCGGTAGAGAATTCACGCGTTAGAGGAGGTATCATGTCCCCTACGTTTACGTCTTCGAAATATATTTTGTTCGCATCCATTTTACACCCGTTTGTGTTACCCCTGAGATTCCGTTTCGTCCACGCTGCCCTGGAGCATGGTTGAACGCACTATGGCCACCACTTCGCCGTTTTGGTCCGTGTATGTCGCCTCGCGCGTCACGAAGACCAGCCTGCCGCTTCGTCCGGTCTTCTCGTAAACGTCTGCTATCTTGCTCTTTACGGTGATGGTATCCCCCGGCTTCATGGGCCTTTTCTGCTCCAGTTCTTGTCCGGCGAAGAGTTCCAGACTGCCGTGCTCAATTTTGATATCCGGATATCCTTCGGGCAGTACCACCTGATTGAAGAATGCGGG
>CAYVLI010000478.1:0-2232 GCA_964452105.1 uncultured Nitrospinota bacterium | reverse complement strand
CCAACAAAACCTTGGCTAAATCCAGGGTAACCTTATCCTCCGGCATGGTCATGCAGGAGAGGGTATTAAACAGTATATTGTTTTCTAAAACACAGGTGAGAACCACACCACTTTCCGGTTCCCTGAGACGAAAAACATTGTCTTCCTCCCCGGGGATTACCTCAAACCCTTCTTCAACAAGTAGCTGTTTCAGTTCATCAACGTTTATATCGCTATATACCACTTCCGCTGCCATTAGTTCCTCCTATTGCGCACCCTTCAGGGATTCTCTGCCCCTGGACCGGAAGCACAGTGTTTGCCTTAATTCTTCTTTTCCCCGTGCTGCGGTAGCCTGCCGGCAAAAAGTTGAAAGGTACATTTCAAAAGTTAGTTAGCCGTGGGGGAAATCCGCTCTTGCCTGTATTTGGAAGTAGAGCCTTGTTTTGAATATCCATAAGTATTCCATCTCCTTCTCAGGTTTTTATGTTAGCAAGCGAAACGCGCGACCCTATGCAACCATCTGGTTTACTATCTTAACTTAGACGAACGAGTCAGCTTATGGTTTCTCCATGCAGGCGTATCATTTTTCGGGAATTTCAATAAGTGAGAATTTTTGATTTGTCTCTATTTGTCTTCCTTGGCTCCATTTGGTGTTATTTTTAGTTACAGTTCGGTTACAGTATGGCCATGTCTGGATGTTCAACGTTCCCGTTATCTATCTTCTTTTCCAGGGTAAGGAGTTTGGGGTTTATAGTCTTATCGCCGCCGGCACGATGACATTCAATAGGGAGCCAATAGGGAGCGTTTTTGGGAGGAACGATATCGGTTCCCCCTGCAAACCACAGAAATATACCTATTCTTTTAAGCGTAGGAGCTTCACTCAACAGGCTGAATGCGTGTGGCGAGCCCGAGGATTTATCCGGGGGATTCTTTTTCAAGGTAGCTTAAATCCAGATTAACCTTGTATGGGTCAAACAAAACTGCTACTATTTTCGAAAAACCGCCATGAGATTATGCCGACGACAGAAATAGAAAAAAACCTCAACGAAGTCAGAGAACGGATAACCAGGGCAGCCGAGCGAGCGCACAGGGACCCTGCAAGCATTGAACTGGTAGCGATTACCAAGACTATCGGTATATCCAAAATCCGTGAAGCCATTCAGGCGGGACAAAGGCTGTTCGGAGAAAACAGGGTCCAGGAAGCAAGAGAAAAGATAGATATCCTGGGCTCGGAGGCGCGCTGGCATATGGTGGGTCATTTACAGACCAACAAGGCTAAGGAGGCCGTTCAGCTTTTCGAGCTTATACACTCTGTGGATAGCCTGCGGCTCGCCGAGGAATTGGATAGACGCTGCCGACAGCTTGGGAGAACCATGGATATTCTCGTACAGGTTAACATATCCGGGGAAGAAACCAAACATGGCACGGAGGCCGGGGCGGCTATCGGGTTGATCGGGAAGATATCCACCCTCGGAAACCTGAACATAAAGGGGCTCATGACTATACCCCCGTTTTCTCCCGTGCCGGATGATTCGCGCCCCTTCTACCGACAACTTATGGCGATAAAGAAAAGAGTGGAGGACGCGGATATGGAAGGTGTCTCCATGGAATTGATCTCAATGGGCATGTCGGGCGACTTCGAAGTCGCCGTGGAGGAGGGTGCCACCATGGTGCGAGTGGGTACCGCCATATTCGGTCCCAGGGGGAATTAACTGAATCATGTATGCTCATGGAGATGCAAATTGATTAAAGGTAAAAAAATAGCCTTCATAGGCGCCGGTAACATGGGGCGAGCATTGATCCGCGGGCTTCTCAAGGCCTCGATGGTCGAAGCGAAAGATATCACGGCCTCGGATATCGATGCCGACAGGCTTGAAAAACTCGGCGAAGAATACGGAATCGGTACGACCGGGAACAACGCCGATGCCGCCTCTCGTGCAGACGTCATCATCCTGGCGATAAAGCCGCAGGTGATGGAGCCTGCACTGCAAAGCATCTCAAACGCGGCAGATGGCTCCAAGCTGGTGCTGTCCATTGCAGCGGGTATAACCATCAGCCTCATCAAATCGCATCTTCAAAAGGGGCCCCGTATAATAAGGGTCATGCCCAATACACCGGCGCTGGTAGGAGAGGGCGCGGCGGCGCTGGCGCCTGACAGCAACGTTACCGAAGAAGACTTGAAATTCGCCCTGGAAGCTTTTTCATCCGTGGGGAGGGCCATAGTAACGGAAGAGAAGATGATGGACGCCGTTA
>CAYVLI010000477.1:0-2239 GCA_964452105.1 uncultured Nitrospinota bacterium | reverse complement strand
GCGTTTGATCTTCTGTTCTATGGTCAATCGTTTTCGGAAGACCTAATATTTGCTAGATTAAAGTGTGAGGAGAGGGCAGGAGCGAGATTTTATTTTTATTTGAGGGGCCGGGCGTTATAATATAATGATTTGAAGCAGGTTGAACAGCAATCACATCTTTAACAATATTCGAGTGTTGCATCCAAGGAGACCCGATATGCCTGATGAAAGAGTAATGGAAGCCATCAAAACGGCGCTGGAAGCGGAAAAAGAGGGACTTACCATGTTCCTCAAGTTCGCCAAGGACACTGAATCCATCACCGGGAAAAATATGTTCATCACGCTGGCGCTGGACGAAGTAGGGCACATAAAACATCTGGAAAATATGGCCGCGGAGCTTGAAAAACAGGGCGCTCTGGTGGGCGATTTATTTGCCGGCCGTCCACATGCTTCCATTAATAAAGAGGATATAAAGACGAACATAACGGACACCAGCAAGGCCGGAGACCTGGACGCCATAGAGCTGGGCATAAAGCAGGAAAAGCTGGCCATTGAGTTTTACTCGAAGTACTCCCAGGAAGCTCAGAGCGATATAGAGCGCCGGATATACGAGCACCTGATTGCGGAAGAGGAGACGCACCTCCTCATCCTGGAGGCCGAGAAAGACAGCATCAAGGGTTCGGGATACTGGGTCGATTTCAGAGAATTCAGCCCGGAAGGATAACTTTTTTTCATCACGCCCATCATCTTAAGAAGGAACGATCTTGGCCGAAGATTGGGATGATATTAAATCCTTACAGGGCACCGATTATCTGAAAAAATTCCACGGCGAGGACTGGCATACCCCCAAAGGCCGGGCGATCCGTGAGATAGTTTTCGGCGCTAACGATGGATTGGTGACCACCATAGGATTCGTGGCGGGAGTCACCGGCTCCATAGCGGATGCCCGCCTCATCCTGCTGGCAGGTCTGGCCGAGGTTTTTGCCGGAGCAATCTCCATGTTTTTCGGGGCCTATATATCATCTAAATCACAGAGGGAGTTCTTCGAAAAAGAGATACGCCGCGAGCTAAAAGAGATAGAAGAGAAACCCGAGGAAGAAAAAGAGGAGATGAACGTAATTTACCGGGATATGGGATTCAACGACAAAGAGGTGGATATCATCGTCTCCCGGTTGACGAAAAACAAGAAGTCCTGGCTGAGGGTAATGCTGAGGGAAGAACTCGGAATAATAGTGGAGGATATGGATAACCCCCTCAGAACAGGTTTAATCATAAGCATCTCCTTTATTCTGGGCGCGTTCCCCCCTCTTCTCCCATATATATTAATGGACAACGCTCACGCCGCCCTGAAGGTCGCTCTACCCGTCAGCCTGGCCACCATGTTTTTCATCGGCGTGGGAAAAACACGAATAACGAAGACGAAATGGAGCAGGAGCGGGCTGGAGATGTTGGCAATAGGCTCCACAGCCGCGGGCGTGGGCTACCTCCTGGGAATGCTGGCCTCCCGCTTCGTGGGGTAATCCAGGAGGGCAAGGCCGACCTCATCTCCATGCGCCGCCCCTTCATCAGGGAGCCGGACCTGATAAAAAGATGGAGGGAGGGAGATACCAGGCACTCCGAGTGCACATCATGCGACGGCTGCATAGCGCGCCACCGAAACCTAAAGCCCATCTGCTGACTCCAGCTCAAAGAAATTCACCAGGAATTGTGACCTTGCGCTACTGGTAGCGCTGAATACCTGCTTTAGTAGAAGATGCATTCTCCAGGCCCAATATCTTTCCTCATCTTACTAACCTTGTGCCAGATCGTTTATAATCACTAAAAACTTTTTACGGTTAAGTTAAGTAAGTGTGAGTGCTGAAAAAGTCCTGCACAGCCTTGTCTAAGCCTTTCAAAGCTTAGTTGTTGTCATTCTGAGCGCAGCGAAGAATCTCTCTTATCATACTGTTATCTTTATCTTTTACGAGATGCTTCGCTTCGCTCAGCATGACATATTACCAAGTGGGCTGAGCATTACACAATCCTTTGCAATCAGAAATGGGACTTTTTCATTGCTCTCGTAAGTATAGACTGCGGCAAAACTAAGAATGCTTAAACACGGGAGGGGAGAAACCATCGACAAGCGGGCAGATCTCAAGGCCTTTTGGATTCTATCCTTCATCCTTGTAGCCGTTTCGATGACAGCCTATTTTAACACTGTAGCTAACGGTTTCGTCTATGACGACAGGTTTCAGGTGATCCAAAATCCCTGGATCAGGGA
>CAYVLI010000476.1:0-2247 GCA_964452105.1 uncultured Nitrospinota bacterium | reverse complement strand
CAGGACGTCGGCAATATCCCTTACCGGTGCAAAGGGGACTCCATGCTCCCTGCATAAGTCGAATATCTCTTCCCTGCTGCGCTCCTTGAGCCAGGGCAGGATCAGTGCATCCACATCATCCGGGTACTCCCGGCCCATGACCTGCCTGTCCTGGTAGCGTTCTTCCCCGGCCCAGTCGGGGTCTCCAAGCATTTTCACTATGCGGCTCCACTCCTGCCCCGACCTCGCTATCATACACACATATCCGTCTTTGCACGGCAGGATTGTATAGGGATAGGAGCCTCCCGAATCGGGCGCCCGGTGCCCCGCCCTTCGCCACTCGTTGCCGTGAAAGATATACATCAGTGAGTTGCTGCCGGAATAGAAGGAGAGCACGTCTGCTTCGGATATATCGATGTGCTGTCCCCTTCCCATAACTTCCCTTGCAAGAAGGGCCGCCATGGTGGCTGCCGCCGCGTTGGCGCCCGATTGATAATGGACGAGGGAGAGCGGAAGAGAGAGCGGCTCCCTTTCCGGGTCCCCGATGGCCCAGCTCACGCCGCCCAGGGCGCATACGTTTATATCGTATCCCTTATAACCGCTGTAGGGCCCGGTGTGGCCGAAGGGCGTTATGGAGGCCATCACCAGGCCGGGATTTGCCTTCTCGAGCGAGGCGTAATCCAACCCATATTCTTTCAACAGCGGTGGGGGGTTGTTTTCCACCAGGACGTCTGCTCCGGCGACCAGTTTGAGCATTATATCCCTGCCCCGTTCAGAGCCGACGTCCAGCGTTACCCCCAGCTTGTTGGCGTTCAAGAGGTGGAACAGGCCGCTCTTTTCCCTATCCGGCCTGTCATCGGGAAAAGGGCCGTGCGATCTCGACTCGTCGCCCCTGCCCGGCTTTTCCACTTTTATTACATCGGCCCCAAGGTCTGCCAGCAGCTTTGTACAGTAGGGTGCGGAAACATTCTCGCCCCACTCAAGCGCTTTGAGCCCTTTAAGCGGCCCCCCTCTACTTTTGTTTTCAGCGCTCATCTCTTCTTTCTGACGGGAAGGGAGGCGGTTGCCGTGCCCATGGCCGTTCGCTCGCCTCGCTGGTTCTCGCACCAGACATCGCACTCAACGATATGTTCGCCGTCTTTTTCGTGCTTGCCGGTGACTTTCCCCTTGCACCAGGTGGTGTCCCCGATGATGTTGAACATGCGCACCTGAACGTCCAGCGTCTTGAGGAAACCGTTGTCGCCTATCCAGTGAGTCATCAGGTTCCCCAGCCAGGATATGCGCTCGGGCCCGTAATCGTACGCACCCGGTACGCCCACCTCCCCGGCGAAGTCCGCATCCCAGTGCACCCGCTCCGGTATATCGGGTATCCCGTATGCGTCTTTTATATAGGCTGCCGGGTGCCTGCGCCTGTATTCGAGAGCGAGTCCGTGGGCGCGAAGGAAGAGACCTCCCCAGCCCATGTTCCAGCAAACGATGTCGGTGACGGTCAGGGGGCCTTTGACGATGGGGGTTATTTCCTCCTCTATCCGCACGTCCTCGTAGTAACGCGGGGTTGCGCCGCGTATCTCTTCCCTTTCGTAGTCCGCCTCGATGGCCCTTATTTCATCTTCGGTGTAGCTGTGTCTGGTTATGCCCTTGTACTTGCCCGCTTTTTTAGCCGTGTCCCGCTCGGTGCGGATACAGAAGGCTTTTGTCCTTGCTGCCGTCTCGCCATCCTGGTTCTTGAAGATAGTCTCGTAGCCCTGGAGGACCGAACGATGGGCGAACGCGCTTTTCTTTTCGATAAGATCGCTGAGATGTGCTGTGGTAGTTATATGGTCGTTGAGCCTTATGGGCCGATACCATTCGAACCTGGTCCCGGAGAACATGGCGTGCACGCCTGGCAGACCGCCCACGTTGCCGCTGCAGGTTAAATCCATGCTGTAGAGCATGCAAGGCGGCGCTATGACAGAGCCGTACCGGGTTTTTGAAGCGTAATCGATATCCGTCCAGAGGGGGTTGGTGTCCCCTATGCCATGGGCGAAATGCCTGATGGTGTCGTGCGTGGCATACTCGACGTGCGGCTTGCGCCTGGGCACCGGCACGTTCATGCGTTCTCTCAGTCTGTCAAGAGCCTCCTCCGTGATTCTCCCGTAACTCTCCACCATCGGCGATACCCTCCTATATTCAACATATTATTCTCGAGCAGGTGCAGACCCGCTCCCCGGCAGCTATGCGGATTCATTGTAGGCAATGGGCCCGCCTAACTCAACTCATTTCTGTTCA